>CAYRLM010000026.1:0-17249 GCA_964425035.1 uncultured Ruminococcus sp. | reverse complement strand
TATAAGGTCTGAGTACCTCCGGAATATTCACAGTGCCGTCCGCATTGAGATTGTTCTCAAGGAACGCAATAAGCATTCTGGGCGGAGCGACAACGGTGTTGTTCAGCGTATGAGCGAAATATTTCTTGCCGTCAGCGCCGTTCACTCTTATCTTTAATCTGCGCGCCTGTGCGTCGCCGAGATTTGAGCAGCTTCCCACCTCAAAGTACTTCTTCTGTCTGGGCGACCATGCCTCGACATCATAGCTCTTTACCTTGAGATCCGCAAGGTCACCCGAGCAGCACTCGATTGTTCTTACCGGGATATCCATGGAGCGGAACAGGTCAACGGTGTTCTGCCACAGCTTGTCGAACCACATCTTGGAGTCCTCGGGCTTGCAGACAACTATCATTTCCTGCTTCTCAAACTGGTGTATTCTGTAAACGCCTCGTTCCTCTATGCCGTGTGCGCCCTTCTCCTTGCGGAAGCACGGGGAATAGCTGGTGAGCGTCCTCGGAAGAGTATCCTCTTCGAGAATATTGTCGATAAACTTACCGATCATGGAATGCTCCGATGTACCGATAAGATAAAGATCCTCTCCCTCAATCTTGTACATCATTGCATCCATCTCGGCAAAGCTCATTACGCCGGTAACCACATTTGACCTTATCATATAAGGAGGAATGCAGTAAGTGAAGCCCCTGTCGATCATGAAATCTCTTGCATAAGCCAGCACTGCGGAATGCAGCCTTGCAATATCCCCCATAAGGTAATAGAAGCCGTTTCCGGCTACTCTGCGTGCGCTGTCGAGGTCAATGCCGTTGAGCCGTTCCATTATCTCGCTGTGATACGGTATCTCGAAATCCGGAACTACCGGCTCGCCGTAGCGCTTTATCTCGACATTCTCACTGTCGTCCTTTCCGATAGGCACTGACGGCTCAATGATGTTCGGTATCGTCATCATTATCTTCTTTACTTTCTCGGAAAGCTCCTCTTCCTGCTGCTCCAGTGCGGCGAGTTCGTCTGAGAACTCTTTTACCTGCGCCTTTGCCTTTTCTGCCTCGTCCTTCTGACCCTTCGCCATCAGTCCGCCGATTTCCTTGGAAATGCGGTTTCTGTCCGCTCTGAGGGAATCGCCCCTCTGCTGTGCCTTGCGAAGCTGTGCGTCCAGTTCGATAACCTCGTCAACCAGAGGAAGCTTGCTGTCTTGGAACTTCTTCCTGATGTTCTCCTTTACAGCCTCAGGGTTTTCTCTTAAAAACTTGATGTCTATCATTTTCTTTGCCTTTCTTTTTGTATTATCGGGCATTTTGCTGCCCGTTGTCCGCTACTTTACGTCCATCAGCCTGAGTATTCCCTCAAGCTGATCCTTGTCCTCAAAGCTTATCTGCAAGGTGTTCGTCTTTTTTCCCTCGCATATTCTCACCTTAGTTCCCAGCGCCTCGGTCAGGCTCATTTCAACCTCGGTGTAATATGCCATTCTCGGCTTGATCTGCTTCTGCTCCTCGTCACGCTTTGACTCTCTTTTGGCAATTGCCTCGATACTGCGGACGCTAAGCTCTCCCTCGGCGGCTCTTACGGCTATCTCGGTCATAAGTGCGGGATCCTTTATAGCCTTCAGTGCCTTGCAGTGTCCCATTGAAAGCCGCCCGTCCATCAGCAGATCGCGCACCCCGACAGGCAGCGTCAGCAGTCCAAGACTGTTCGCAATTGAGGATCTTGCCTTTCCGAGCGCCTTTGCAAGCTGATCCTGCGTCATCTTATAGTTATCTATAAGCTCCTTGTACCCCTGTGCCTCTTCGATCGGGTTTAGATTTTCCCTTTGCAGGTTTTCGATAAGCGCTACCTGCATTACCTGCTCTTCGGACAGATCGTCACGTATAACTACAGGGACTTCGCTCAGTCCTGCTATCTTTGAGGCTCTCCAGCGTCTTTCTCCGGCAATTATCTGATAGTTCCCGGTTGCAAGCGGACGAACCAGCAGCGGCTGTAACACCCCGTTCTGCTGAATGGAAGCCGCCAGCTGCTCCATAGCCTCCTTGTCAAAGACCTTTCTGGGCTGTCCCTTGTTCGGCTCTATCTCAGAAATGCGCAGCGTTCTCAGCCCATCGCTTTCCTCCATGCTGTTGTCGTCGAAAAGGCTGCTGAAATCTCCGCCGATTCTCTTATTGCTCATTTCTTCTCTCCATTTCACGCACCTTCTCCAACACCTCTTTGGAAAGCCGCTTGTATGTATCGGCGCCCTTGGAATTTTTGTCGTAGAATATTATAGGCTCGCCGTGGCTCTGCGCCTCGGTTATCCTTACGTTTCTCGGTATCTCTGTCTTGAAGATAACGTCAGCCGGAAACGTTCTCTTAATATCCCGCATTATCTCATTGCTTGCAAGCAGTCTTCTGTCCAGCATAGTGAACAGAATACCCATCAGCTGCAGATCCTTGTTGGCAGCCCTCTTTACCTTCTTCACCGTCTGCATGAGCTGTGCCAGACCTTCCAGTGCAAACGGCTCGCAAACCATCGGCACAATTATTCTGTCACATGCGACAAGCGCATTTATCGCCAGCACGCCCAGCGACGGCAGACAGTCAACTACAATGACATCATAGTCGTCCTTCAGCTGCAAAATCACCTTTCTCAGCTGATAATTTCTCTTATCCACCTCGGCAAGCTGCAATTCAGCCTCAGAAAACAGGCTTGTCGCCGGAATTATATCGACATTCTTGTATCTTGTCTTGATAATTCCCTCCTGCGGACGAGCCTCGCCCATGATGATTTCATATATAGTGACGTCAAGGGTCTTTTTCTTTATTCCAAAGCCCGTGGTAGAGTTCCCCTGCGGGTCGAAATCTATCAGTAGAACCTTTTTTCCCAATGTGCCCAGCCCTGCGGAAACATTTATGGCGGTTGTGCTCTTTCCAACGCCGCCCTTCTGGTTTACCACACCAATAACCACGCTCATTAAATTCTCCCCCTTCTTATCCGACTATAACTCGGAAATTGTTCTCCTTTTATATTATATCATACTATTTCCCAAGAGTAAAGCCCTTTTTATAAAAAATGTTCCACATGGAACAATAATTCGACACGCTTTTCTGATGTTCCACGTAGAACAAACAGCCATTATGTCGAATGTTCCATGTGGAACAATGATTGATTTTGTCGAAATCAAATTTCAGCCGCATGAATTTTAATCGTATATTCGTAGCAATCTCCGACTCTGTTCATCACGGTTTCGCAGTCAATGTTCGCCTCCCTCATATTTTTCACTATCTTATTTATACTGTTGATGTACAATCTCGGCACAGGAAAATAAAAGCTCCTCCTCTCCTGCCTTTTTGATTTTTTCTCACACACCGCAGCATTCCTAGCGGGAATATTTCCGCAAAGAATTTCCTCCACCATATTCTCCGTCTGCTCAATGTTCAGCTTATTTATGATAACCTCTCCCATAGCATGAATACGCAGCTTCGGGTCGTCGATTCTCACAAGTGTGCGGGCCTGCCTTTCGGTAACGTTTCCCTTAATCAGCAGCCCACGTTCCGCGTCGCTGAACCTCAGCAGCCGCAGCTTATTTGCAATTGTGGACTGCGCCTTACCAAGCTTGACAGCAGCCTCCTCCTGCGTAAGCCCGTAGAACCTTATCAGCTTTTCAATGGCAAGCGCCTCTTCAAAATAGCTGAGATCCTTACGCTGAATATTCTCGATAAGTGCCAGAACCGCCGAACTCTCGTCGTCAACATCATTAATAATGCACGGAACCTCCTCAAGTCCGCACAATTTTGCCGCCCGAAACCTCCTCTCGCCGCTTATTATCTCATAATTCACTCCGCACCTGCGCACATTTATCGGCTGCAAAATTCCGTTCTCCCGAATGCTGTCTGCAAGTGCCGCCAATTCACCCTCGTCAAAATCCACTCTCGGCTGCGACCGATTGGGAATTATAAGTCCCACCTCCACCGCAATAATCTTTCCGAGCGTCCTCTCCTTATTCTTGAACAATCCATTCATATACAACGTCCTTTCCATGAAGCAAGCCTTTTTGTAAATCCATTATAACATCTCATGGAAACATTATCCACAATTAAATATCGCATTTCCCGACATTTTCCCCCAAGAAACAAAAAGAAAAACCGCCCTAAAGCGGTTTTTTGGCAATATTTGAAGAGCTTCTGGGATATTGTGTCGGAGTATGCGATATTTTATTTATCACGGCAAGTCTGCGCCTGTCCCCGTTCGGGATTTCATAATCCGTTATCCGAACGATATCGCCGCCCAATTTCTTCACCGCCGAAGCCGCCGCCCCGATATCCTCGTTTACGGATTTCAGTGCGACAAAGCTTCCACCGACTTTAACAAACGGCAAGCAGTATTCCGCCAAAACAGGCATAGCCGCAACCGCCCTCGCAGTCGCAAAATCAAAGCACTCGCGCCGCTTACGCCCAAGCTCCTCGCTGCGCGCATGAATTATCTCGGCATGAACGCCCACTGTTTCGCACGCCTTTTCAAGATAAACACACCTTTTGTTCAGACTGTCGCAAAGCGTACCTTTCAGGTCACCCCTTACAATAATCAGCGGCAGCGCAGGAAATCCCGCACCCGTACCCACGTCAATAAACGAGCTTCCCTCCGGAATATCCACCATAAAAAACGGCAAAACGCTGTCCACAAAATGCTTGTCCACCACCTCCTCAAACTCCGTGATAGAGGTAAGATTAACATTCTGATTATATTCCACCATGAAATCGCAGAGCCTTACCAACCTATCGGCGATTTCATCAGAGATTTTAATATCCGCAGCCGCAAATCTCCCGATTACAAATTCATTTCTCTGTGAGCTATCCATTCTGTTCCCCCTTTTCCAAAGAAGCAAGCCAAATGAGCAGCACCGAAACGTCCGCAGGATTTACGCCCGAAATTCGCCCTGCCTGCCCGACATTCAGCGGTCTGAACTTGTTCAGCTTCTCCTGCGCCTCCAACCTAAGCCCCTTGATAGACTTGTAGTCCACATTCTCAGGCAGCTTTTTTTCCTCCAGCTTTCGCATTTTATCTATTTGCTCCTGCTGAATTTTGATATATCCGGAGTATTTCAGTTCAATCTCCAGCTTGTTTACCAACGAATATTTGAGATTTGGTCTGCCCGTATCAAAATCCGCAAGGTCGGAATAATTCACCTGCGGCCGTTTCAGCAGCTCCACCAATCTGACGCCTGCGGTAATTTCAGACGTTCCCTTATCCCTAAGAAGTCTGTTGACTTCCTCGGACGGGTGAATTGTCACACCCTTTATACGTTCAAGCTCCTCCTCGCATATTCTCTTTTCGTCAAGGAATTTACGGTATCTCTCGTCGGAAACCAGCCCGACCTTGTGACCCACAGGCAGCAGCCTGTCAGCAGCGTTGTCCTGCCTTAAAACAAGACGGTATTCGCTCCGTGATGTCATCATGCGGTAAGGCTCTGAGCAGCCCTTTGTTACAAGGTCGTCAACCAACGTTCCGATATAGCTTGTAGCACGGTCAAGTATCATAGGCTCTCTGCCCTGTATCTTCAGCGCTGCGTTAATTCCCGCAACAATGCCCTGCGCAGCCGCCTCCTCATATCCGCTGGTGCAGTTGAACTGCCCTGCTCCGTACAGCCCCGAAATTTTCTTGAATTGCAGCGTAGGCAGAAGCTCCAGCGGGTCGCAGCAGTCATATTCTATCGCATATGCAGGGCGCATTATCTCCACATGCTCAAGTCCCTTTATCGTCCGCAGGAATTTTACCTGAACGTCCTCCGGCAGCGACGATGACATTCCCTGCAAATAATATTCGTCCGTGTCCAGTCCCATAGGCTCAACAAAAAGCTGATGACGCTCCTTATCCTTGAACCTCACTATCTTATCCTCGATACTCGGACAGTATCTCGGGCCTATTCCCTCAATTCTTCCCGAATAAAGCGGTGACCTGTCCAGATTATCAAGAATGACCTTGTGTGTTTGGGCGTTTGTATAGGTGACATAGCAGTCCGCAACGTTCCTCATCTCTTTCTCATTATCAAACGAAAACGGCATTATCTGCTCATCTCCCGACTGAACCTCCATAACGGAGAAATCAATCGAGCGCTTGTGTACCCTCGCAGGAGTACCGGTCTTGAACCTGCGCATAGAAACGCCGAGTGCTTTCAGACAGTCGGTCAGCCCGCTTGAAGGCAGAAGATTATCGGGGCCCGAACTGTAACTCAGTTCCCCAATGTGTACTTTCCCGTTCAGATAAGTTCCCGTAGTGATAATCGCAGCCTTTACAGGGTGAATTGCCCCCAGCTTGGTTCGCACCGCCGTAACCCTTCCGTCAGCGACGTCAACCGCGGTCACCTCCGCCTGCTTGATATAGAGATTGGGCGTATTCTCCAAGGTCTGCTTCATATAAGTGTGGTATTTTACCCTGTCGCTCTGCACTCTGAGGCTGTGTACCGCCGGGCCTTTTCCTCGGTTGAGTATCCTCGACTGAATAAAAGTTGCGTCAGCCGCGCGCCCCATCTCGCCGCCCATCGAATCAATCTCGCACACTATCTGACCCTTTGCCGAGCCGCCTATACAGGGGTTGCAGGGCATATTTGCAATGCAGTCGAGCGACAGCGTAAATATCGCAGTTTTAAGTCCCAGCCGAGCCGCCGCCAGCGCAGCCTCGCAACCTGCATGACCTGCCCCTATCACAGCCACATCATATTCTTCAAGAGTATATGACATAATGAAATCCTTTCATATGTTTATTTCGACACAATGTTCCACGTGGAACTCCACAAAATTCGCCCAGATTACTCCGGGCGAAAATCTATGAAATTATCCGGTGCTGCCTATGTGTTATTCCTCGGTTGTTTCTCCGCTGTCCTCTGCGTTTTCTCCGTCGGAATTATCCTCGTCATCAGGCGCAGTATCAGGCTCAACAACCTCCGCAGCGTCCTCGTTCAGCGAAGCCTGAATTTCCTCGTCGGAAACCTTTTCGATTTCCTCTGTGCTTTCGCTGTCGTCATGCATGGTTCTGGTGAAGCTTGCCACCAAGCTGTCGCCCGCAAGCCGCATTACACGAACTCCGGTGGCAGATCTGCCCATTACCCTCATATCGTTGGCTCTGAAACGTATAATTACGCCGTCCGTGCTGATAAGAATAACGTCGTCATCAGGCCCGAGCGTGCGCATTCCGCATACATAGCCCTTCTCGTCGCTCACCTTGTAGTTCTTCATGCCAAAGCCGCCGCGCTTCTGTAAGCGGTAGCTAGAAACGGCACAGCGTCTGCCCATGCCCTTATCGGTGACTGTGAGAATGGTTGCGGAATCGTCAAACACCTTTGTAGCGCCCACAACATAATCATTATCACGCAGCTTTATCGCCCTGACGCCCCTTGCCTGTCTGCTCAGCGGACGGCAGTCGTTTTCGTCAAAGCAGATAGCCGCACCGTTTCTTGTTGCGGCAAGAATACGGCAGTCGCCCTCGGTAAGGAATGCCGAAGCAATCTCGTCGCCCTCTGCAAGCGTAACCGCCCTAAGCCCTTTCTTGCGTACATTTTTGTATTCCGAAAGCCGTGTGCGCTTGACAGTTCCGTTCTTTGTCACGCATATAAAATACTTGTTGTCTGCGAAATCATGCGTTGTCATCATCACGGCAACCCTTTCGCCCTCGTTGAGCTGGAGAAGATTTACGATATTCATGCCCCTGGACTGCTTTCCGCCCTCGGGAATTTCATAGCATTTGAGCCTGTACATATTGCCCTGATTTGTGATGAACAGAATATTCTCATGGCTTGAAGAGATGAACATATTCTCCACGAAATCCTCGTCCCTCTGCTTCATGCCCGAAACGCCCTTGCCGCCCCGCTTCTGGATATTGTAAAGCTCCACGGGCTGCCGCTTGATATAGCCGATATTGGTGTAGGTTACAACACAGTCCTCTTCGGGAATAAGATCCTCAATATCAACCTCGCCGCTGACAGGCTCAATCTTCGTGCGCCGTGCGTCGTTGTACTTCTTCTTGATAACCGAAAGCTCGTCCCCAATAACACGCAGCAGCTTGTTGTGGTCTGCGAGTATCTCACGCATTTCCTGTATCAGCGCACGCTTTTCCTTGAGTTCGTCAATGACCTTGGATTTTTCCATGCCCGTCAGAGCGCCCAATCTCATCTGGACGATAGCGTCCGCCTGAACCTCCGTCAGCGAGTAAGTACCTGCCTCAAAGAACCCGGTAGAAGAAACGTCGATATCCTTAAACCGCTCTATCAGGCGCTCCTTGCCCTCCTGAATAGTGCTGCTGGAACGCAGTATGGCAATAACCTCGTCAATGAAATCAATCGCAATGAGGAAGCCCTCAAGGATATGTGCCCTCTCCAGCGCCTTTTCAAGGTCGTATTTTGTGCGCCTTGTGATAACGTCCACCTGGAAATCCAGATAATGCTCGAGGCATTCCTTCAGCGTGAGTATTTTAGGCTGACCGTCTACCAACGCCAGCATAATAACTCCCACCGTATCCTGTAGCTGCGTGAAAGAATAAAGCTTATTCAGCACCACGTTAGCATTTGCGTCCCGCTTAAGCTCGATAACAACTCTCATGCCGTTTCTGTCGGATTCATCACGGACGGTGCTTATGCCCTCGATACGCTTGTCGCGGATAAGGTCGCCGATACTCATCAGCAGACGAGCCTTATTTACCATATACGGTATCTCGTCAATGATAATGCGTGTGTGGTTATTTTCCTCAACAATGTTGGCACGTCCGCGGAGAATTATCTTTCCCCGCCCGGTATAATAAGCGGAGCGAATACCGCTGTATCCCATGATTATACCGCCTGTCGGGAAATCCGGCCCCTGTATCTGCGTCATAAGCTCCTCAATGCTGACGTCCGGATTATCTATCATCAGCATAAGTGCGTCAATGACCTCGCCGAGATTATGCGGCGGAATATTCGTAGCCATGCCGACAGCGATACCGTTGCTGCCGTTCACCAGCAGGTTCGGGAAGCGTGACGGAAGCACCACGGGTTCCTGAAGCTTATCATCATAGTTTGTGGTGAAATCCACGACCTTTTTGCCTATATCCAGCGTCATTTCGTTGGAAATTTTGGCAAGTCTGGCCTCCGTATAACGATAAGCCGCCGCCGGATCTCCGTCCACAGAGCCGAAGTTTCCGTGACCGTCTATCAGCGGGTATCTCATTGAGAAATCCTGCGCCAGACGAACCAATGCGTCATAAACCGAAGCGTCGCCGTGAGGGTGATACTTACCCAGAACCTCTCCGACGGTATAAGCGCACTTTCTGAACGGCTTGTCAGCGGTGTTTCCCGCGTCGTTCATGGTGTAAATTATACGGCGGTGTACCGGCTTCAGACCATCTCTGACGTCAGGCAGCGCTCTTGCGGTAATAACCGACATTGAGTATTGTATGAAAGATGTTTTCATAGTCTGCCCAAGGTCAACATTCAAAAGCTTTTCCAAGCTGAAATCAATATCCATTATTCCTCCTGATCTTTAAGCGGCATAACCCTCGCCGCAGCTCCCGGACTTATCCGGGCATATTGCTCCCCGAAAGCCTGTTCGTGAGATAATCCCTCACTGCGTCCTCCTGTTCCGCCGAAAGACACCTTTTCGGAAAGCAGTATATCTGCTGCCGGTTGAACACCAGCATCAGCGACTCCTCATTCTCAAGGAATTCCAGCAGGTCGTTTCCCGGAATGAAGGTAGTTTTCAAAGGCGAAATTATTTCATCATCTGCGTCCTCGTCAATTTTGACATGCACTTCGTTTTCCTTTGGTTTGATAACAGTTTCTATCTCTATCCTGTCCTCGAAAAACTCCGCCCGATAATCCTCCGGGTTCATGTCACGCAGAGCGTCCAGCGTTTTTGAACGGGCTCGCTTCTTGTCGGTAATGTTGTAGACAAGCCCAAAGCCGCAGAATATCAGCGCCGCATACGCAAATACAGACGTAGGGTTCATAACGATAGCCGCAATAACCGCCGCAGTCAGCAGCGCATAGGCGGCCGTCATAAATCCGCTGCGCTTGCTCTTGAATTTGCCCTGAAAGCACTTCATTGCGCCGTCAATCTCCTCCAGCGTGTTGTCATAGCTGAAAGAAACCAGCGACGCCTTTTTTTCTGCCTGCTCATTCTCGTTCAAACCGCCGAGATCAGGCAAAATACCGTTACCGTTAGAAATAAAATCACTTCCTTTTGCACACAACAAAGAGTTATATTATAATTGCAATCAACCCACCGTAATCAAAAATCCAAATTCTGAACCAGCGTAGCATTCTGCTCTATAAATTCTCTTCTCGGCTCAACCTTATCGCCCATGAGAACGGTCATGATTTCGTCAGCCTTAGCGGCGTCCTCCACATTAATTCTGAGCATGGTGCGGGTTTCCGGGTTCATTGTGGTTTCCCAAAGCTGCTCCGGATCCATCTCACCAAGACCTTTGTATCGCTGAACATCGACCTTTGCGCCGCTTTCTCCCGAAAGCTCGCTGATGTACTTGTCACGCTCCTCGTCGGAAAAGGCATATCTCACATTCTTGCCCTTTGCGACCTTGAAAAGCGGAGGCTGTGCGATATAAACATGACCCTGCTCGATAAGCGGCCGCATAAAGCGGAAGAAGAACGTCAGCATCAGCGTAGCGATATGAGCGCCGTCCACATCGGCATCGGCCATAATGATAACCCTGCCGTATCTCAGCTTCGTTATATCGAAATCCTCCGCAATGCCCGTACCCAGAGCCTTTACCACAGGCGAAAGCTTATCGTTGTTGTAAACCTTGTCCGCTCTCGCTTTCTCAACGTTCAGCATTTTTCCCCAAAGTGCGAGAATTGCCTGAAAACGCCTGTCACGTCCGCTCTTTGCTGAGCCGCCCGCAGAATCTCCCTCGACGATATATATCTCGGTAATCGACGGATCGGTTTCCGAGCAGTCGGCGAGCTTTCCGGGAAGCCCGTTGCTGTCCATTACAGACTTTCTCTTGGCTTCCATGGCTTTCTTTGCGGCGTCGCGGGCAGCCTGAGAGTTCATCGCCTTATTTACGATGATCATTGCGGTTTCCGGGTGTTCCTCAAAATAATAGGTCAGCTGCTCCACAGCGATCTTATAAACCACAGGCTGCACCTCGGGATTACCCAGCTTGCTCTTTGTCTGACCCTCAAATTCGCACTCCGGCAGCTTAACGGAAATTATAGCGTTGATAGCCTCTCGGATAGCCTCGCCGCTGTAACCGGTGAACGGCTTCTCCTCCTCGCCCTTCTTTGCGGATTTTTTCTTGGGCTTATTCTTCTCCTGATTTTCCTTGTAGGCCTTTGCATAGTCGTTCACGACCTTGTTCAGAGCCTTCTTGAAGCCCAGCTCATGAGTGCCGCCCTCGCCCGTGTGGATATCGTTGGCAAACGATCTGAACACCTCCGAGTTGAAGTCGGTGGTATATTGGAACGCAATTTCCACATTAATGCCGTTCATATCTCCCGTGAGATAAATAACGTCCTGATGGAGAACGTCCGCTCCTCGCTTCTTGTTGAGCCATTCGATGTAGCTTTTAATGCCGCCCTCGTACATCATTTCCTCATATACGGGGTTTTCGGGATCTCTGGTATCCGACAGCGTGATTTTCAGACCACCGTTCAGGAACGCCTTTTCACGCAGTCTGTCCTGCAATGTCGCATAGCTGAACTCGGTCGTGTGGAATATCTCTCCGTCCGGCTTGAATGTAACGGTAGTACCGGTGTGGTCGGTAGTGCCTATTACCTTAATCGGCTCACTGTATTCGCCACGCTCAAAGCGCTGATAATGAATGTTCGTCCCGTCATGTATCTCCACCTCAAGCCATTCCGACAGAGCATTGACGACAGACGCACCCACGCCGTGCAGACCGCCCGCAACCTTATATCCGCCGCCTCCGAACTTACCGCCCGCATGAAGCACGGTGAATACCACGGTAGCCGCCGAGATACCCTCCGCATGGTTTATTGCGGTGGGAATGCCTCGTCCGTTGTCCACTACGCGGATAATATTATCCGGCAGTATTGACACGTTGATTTCGGTGCAGTAGCCGGCGAGAGCCTCGTCGATAGCGTTGTCCACTATCTCGTAAACGAGGTGGTGAAGACCTCCCTCGCCCGAAGAGCCTACATACATTCCGGGACGCTTTCTTACAGCCTCAAGACCTTTAAGCACCTGAATATCGTCCGCTCCGTAGCTCATGTTCTGAACATTTTCATTTTCAGCCATAAATAACCTTGTCCTCCATATTTTCTGACCAAAAGCCCTTGCATATAGCAAGCACATATTATATATAGTATACCACAAAACTGCCCAAATTGCAAGCATTTACGCAGAATTTACCCTATAATTTTTCGTCCCAAACCTCTTGTCGTCACCGTATTCCGCCAAACAGAAAGCGGCATTGAATTTCATCAATATGACAAATAAAAGAACCCGATATTCCAACAAATTATATATTTTTTTTGCCATAACCACTTGAAATTTAAGAAAATATATGCTATAATAAATGCATAGTGTTTATTATAGCATAAATCCTTGTACACAGTAAAAGCATAGATTATGCTATGTATATCAAACCAAATTATTATGGGGTTCAGAATTAGCAATCTCTGAATGTCCAATAAGATAATAAATTGAGAGCGCAGCCAAGCTGCGTTCCGATGGAATAGCTTATGGAGGTGAAAATTAAAATGCCGAATATCAAGTCCGCAAAGAAGAGAGTTCTTATCGCAAAGGAAAGAACAGAGGCTAACAAGGCTTCCAAGACTGCGCTTAAGACAGTTATCAAGAAGGCACGCGCAGATGGTGCTGACGCCGCTGTGATCAAGACCGCAGTAGTAAGCGTAGACAAGGCTGCCGGCAAGGGTCTTATCCACAAGAATAAGGCTGCTCGTCTTAAGTCCCAGCTTGCAAAGAAAGCAAACGCTTCTGCATAATTCTTGACACCCACAGGCGAAAGCATGTGGGTGATAGTTTTTTCGGAACAAAAGAACAAAAGAACAAAAAAGGAGGTAATTTCACATGGCAGGCGTAAACAAAGAGATAACCGACGCAGCGGAGATAGAAAGAATATTAAAGGAAGCGAAGATATGCCGATTGGCGCTGATGAACGGTGAATATCCGTACATAATACCGATGTGCTTTGGCTACCGCCTTGAAGGGACACATCTCGAGCTGTATTTTCACAGCGCCCCAACCGGTCAGAAGATAGACCTGATAAAAAAGAACAACCTTGCCGGATATGAGCTGGACCTCTACACCGGAGTAATAAAGGACGAACAGCGCTGCAGCGTGACAGTGACCTACGAGTGCATAACCGGCACAGGCTATGTTGAGATAGTCAACGGCATTGAGAAGCTGACAGGTTTGGGTACGATAATCAACAAGTACGACGAAGTGAAAGACGGTCACAAGTTTAACGAGCAGGCACTTAACAAGATAGTGCTTATAAAGCTGACTGCCGAAACCCTGTTCTGCCGCAGCCATCAGGTTGACGAAGAGAACAACGAAGATAACCCCGAAATACCGGAATAACAAATACAAAAAAAGAGCGGAACCTCCGCTCTTTATTATTTATATCTCAAATATACTGTTTGTATATTATTGCAATAATATTTCTATAAGTATAACAACGTTAATTAACAAATCGTATATATAGCAGAAAATATTTCTATAAGTATAACAATAACAGATTTCAGTTAATTGCAGTTAAAATCCAAACCGTCATAAAGTAACCACACATTCGCCGAGAACAAAATCAAATACTCTGCGTAATAACAAAAAGACCGCCGCAGCGAAAAATCGCAAAAAAACGGCGAAATCTTCAAAAATTCATAAAAATAATCTGCAAAAAACTGCAAGAAAAACAATCAATTAGTGTCATTTTGTAACCTAATCAGGTAAATTTCTCGCCGCATCTCTTGTTCAGAGTGCCGTTTGAAACATTTGTGATGTAGGTATTATCCGAGCACACAACAAATGCCTTAGGCATATCATCAGACGCACTGACAACCGAACCCCGCTTCTGACAGGCGTTGAGAAAGTCAGCAGTAATGCGGCTTGCCGAGCATTTTTCAATGTCGAATATTCCGATAACGTCGTCTTTTCTGACCGTGGAATTTCCCCCAAGAAACAGATACACCCGCAATTACACCTCCGTAAAAACGCCGTTTTCGGTTCGCCATGTCTTTCCTCCGTTGAGTGAAGAAAGGTCGTCCATATTACAACAGGTAATAAACACCTGACTATTGTCAATATTGTTAATTATGAACCCTCTGCGCACATGATCCAACTCACTGAGAATATCGTCAAGAATTATCACCGGACAGGTCTTATTTCTGCGCCTGATAATCTCCGCCTCCGAAAGCTTCAGAGCCAGAGCCGCACTGCGAAGCTGTCCCTGAGAAGCGAAGTCCCTTGCCGGCATATCGTTGATGTAAAAATTCACATCATCCCGATGTACTCCGGCAGCCGTATATCCCAGTTTTATTTCATTTTGTAAATTATTTTCAAGCTCCGATACATATTTTCTAAACAAAGAGTTTACATCATCAAAATTTATACCGTCAGTCTTAAAAACAGAGCTGTAATATTCCATTTTGAGGAACTCCGCTCCCTCGGTCAGACGGGCGTATATTTCAGCTGCATATTCCTGCAAAAACGCAAAGTATTTCAGCCTGCCGTAGGTGACGTTTATTCCTTCCCCGGCAAGCACCTCGTTCCACGGCGCAAGCTGTGCGGAAAGCTCCTCCGGCGCCGTATCCTTACGGGCAAAAGCCAATATATTGTTGCGCTGCTTCAATCCCCTGTTATAGCTGGAAAGCTTTTTCAGATGGGTCTGCGTCTGCATTACCGCAACATCGTCAAGGTAGGCTCGGCGCAGCTCCGGCGCTCCCTTTATAAGGTTCAGGTGCTCGGGAACGAACACGACATATTTCAGTACGCCGTATAGCTTTGCAGCGTCGCTGACATTCAATCCATTATATTTTACCTGCGGTTTGTTATTACAGATTGTATATTCAACGACATTTTCACGTCCGGTATTATTATCGTCACGAAAGCACAGCCGTATAAACACCTCTGCGCTGCTGTCCGTCACCGGAATATACTGCGAAAACCGCACATGGCGAAAGCTGCCGCCAAGACAAACAGAGATAGCCTCCATGAGGTTAGTCTTGCCTTGGGCGTTCCTGCCGACAAACAGATTAAGCCTGTTGTCGAATGTCAGTTCTGCCTCCCTGATATTGCGGAAATTGCGGATATACAGCCTGGTTATTATCATTATTCCGCAGGATCGGGTATAACCGCATTTTCGTCAAGCAGTATCTTATACTTCTTTCCCTTGAATTCGATTACGTCGCCGGGCTTTATTTTCTTTCCACGCTTGGTGCAAAGCTCACCGTTGACGTTAAATTCCCCAAGCTCTATAAGTATTTTAGCCTTAGCGCCGGTTTCCGCCAGCCCTGCATATTTTATAAGCTGATCCAGCTTGATAAAAGGGGTAGAGATTTTGATTTCTTCCATTGTTATTATTTCCTTTCTGTGTTGTCCGCAATACTATTTTAGCCCGTATAGCCGTGCCGTGCGTCTGTCCCCGGAGTTTCAAGGGGAATGCACCGCCGCTTGTATGTATGTTTACGCTGCCGCCGTATTGCTGTCGGAGGCGTAGGGCAAACTTGCCTGTATTAAGGCAACGCCGCATAATTCGGCTATTGCCTTTTTGCAAAATTATTGCAGTAATCGCAATTATCGCATTATGTGCTTCGCACAAAATGCTGCTTTGCACAAGGCACTGCTTTGCACAAGGCGCTGCTTCACACAAAACGCTGTTTCGTGCAAAACACCGCACACTTGCCTGCATATTTTGCGGCAGCGGTTAATATGCCGCAAACCGCTGTATTATGCGAAATTGAAACAAATATATTCAAAAAGCCAACGATATATTGAGACTTGCAATCAGATACATGAAAAAACCGCCGCCGTATGCTACGGAAGCAGTTTTTATAAGTACAAACCGCTGTTCGCCTTTATTCATGGAGGGCAAGCTCCTTCACCGCAGTGCAGGCTCTTTCCCACCGTTCAATTCATTTCAGGCGCATGGGAAGCACAAGATATGTGAACGCGGTTCCCTCCATGGGAAGTATCAGAATAGGCGCAACCGAGGACGTTATCACAAGCTTGACCGTATCGCTGTCGCACGCCTTGAAAGCGTCCAGCATATACTTTGCGTTAAAGCCGATAACTATCGGTTCTCCGTTGTATTTTGCGGATATTCTGTCGTTTACCTTGCCTATTGCCGTGGTGCAGCTCATGGATATCATGTTATCCTTTATTTCGCAGCGGATAGGATTTTTGTTCTTCTCGTTGATGATGAGCATGGTGCGCTCCAGCATCTCTGTCATTTCACGGCAGTTTACCTCGGCATATGTGTCGGAGGTATTATTGAGATAATTCTTATATGGAATGAAATCACCGTCAAGCAGACGCGATATCATGATATAGCTGTCAACAGTGAAGCTTATCTGGTTCTTATCCACGCTGACGATAACGTTCTTGTCGTTGTCGTCAGAAAGAATATGAGTAAGCTCCTCAAGAGTTTTGGCAGGAACAATGAAGCTCATATTGTTGTAGGTAAGCGGTTCCTGACGAAGGGCTATACGCACGCCGTCCACCGCCGCAATGCTGAGTATGTTGTCCTCAAGCTCAAATTTACAGCCCATAAGAGCGGGCTTGTTGTCCACTACCGCCACTGCGAACTTAGTCTGCACCACCATGCTTTTCAGCAGCTTCTGCGGCATTGTAAAGCTGGTTTCGGGGTTTACCTGCGGCACATTGGGATAATCGTCGGCGCTCATGCACATAACGGAGAAATTGGTGTCTCTGCCGGAAATTTCGGCTATGTTGTTTCCGCCGCACTCAAAGGTTATATCGCCGGACGGCATTTTTCTGATGATATCGCCCGCCATTCTTGCGTTGATTACAATATTTCCGCTTTCTATACCGTTGACATCTATGGTGGTCTTAATTCCTATATCAAGGTCATATCCTGTAACCGTAAGGGTATTTCCCTCAAGCTCCATCAAAATTCCTTCAAGGGCGGGAATGCTGGATTTTCCCGCTGCCGCCTTTGACGTGGTTTGAACGGCGGAGAGAATTGTTTCCTTAGCGCAGCTGAACTTCATATTATCTTCCTTTCGCTTACTCCGCCGAAGGCGGAATTTTTCAAAGATATTATCACCGTCGAAAAAGTCCCGTTGGGACTTTTCCGCCGA
>CAYRLM010000025.1:0-17396 GCA_964425035.1 uncultured Ruminococcus sp. | reverse complement strand
GGCTAATTCCTTTGGAATTTGCTCAAGCGGCATGATGAATGCGGCATAGCAAAAATATTCAGCCCCCGGGGTTTCCCTCGGGGGCTGTTTTTTGGTCGGGATTACCGCTTATCGGAGAGGCATTGATTTAGTAAAACCGATAAAAAATTAAGATTAACAAAAAAATTCAATAAGCTGCTAAAGTTTTACAAAAAAAAGACGATATAATATATGTGTTGCGAAATTCTGCGAAACCCGAACGTACATAAAGATTATTCTTTTTTTGCCACAAATTAGCCGAACAGTGTGTATAAGTCTATTGCTTCAAAAATAGGCGCACGCTGACCGTAGAGGACGATACCAAGGTAACGGTTACGGTGGGCGTGGCAACGGCAAGAGGTACGGCTTCCGGGTACAGTCATATACGAACAAATACAGCGCTGACCCCGATTTGAACAATCCGGTGGTTTACGCTACACCCAAGGCTTGATTTATTGACTTTATAGTGCAGAACCGTTCTTTAGGCTTGCGTCGGAGAACGGTTTTGCTGGCAATTATCAGGGAAAGGAGTCCCATGAGAAGAACACTGAAAAAAGACGTGATGGAGGTCTTTAAGTCGCTCCACGAGGCGCACGGCGTGGTGGAGGGCTTCATTGACGGCGGTCAGGCGGACAAGGCGGCGGAGCTGCTGACGGAATGTCAGAATACCGCAGTGCAGATTGGAGATATCATTACAGAGTCCGAGGGCGGCAGGGCCGCTGCGATCCCGCTGCTGGAGAAATACTGCGAGGCGGTGTATCATACGGCGGTGGATATTGCGGGGGGGCTTACTGGAGAGAGGGCAAGGCGGCTGCTGGACAAGAAGCTTTCGGCGGCGGAGGAAAGCGCAGAGAAAATTCCCGCTCCCGTGAGAATAGCGTTCTTCCCCTACAACGCCAGCATGTGGACTGCGTTCGAGAGCATCTGGAGGGCTGCGACAGACAGCGGATTATGCGAGGTCAAGGTCGTGCCTGTCCCTTACTGCGAGCTCGACTCGGACGGAAAGCCCGGAAAATGGCACTGGGACGGAGAGCGCTTCCCCAAGCAGGTAAAAATAACAAGATACGATGAATACGACATTGAGAAGGAGCAGCCCGATATCTCGTTTATCCACAACGGTTATGACGACGGAAATACGCTGACGAATATTCACCCTGCGTTTTACAGCGAACGGCTGAAAAGCTGTTCGGGACGGCTGGTTTACAGCCCGTACAGCACCATAGGCGGCTTCACGCCGGGCAAGTCGGATGCAATGTTCATAAACAAGGGAACGCAGGCGGCGGACAAGATAGTGGTGCAGTCGGCGTTCACGGCGGATATTTATCGGGGCTACGGCTACGAAAAGAGCCGGCTTATCGTTCAGGGTTCGCCGAAAACAGACGCGGTGATCTCAAAATGCTCGGGCAGCTTCGACCGTGACGCACAGATGCCCGAGGAGTGGAAGGAAAAGCTCGCCGGAAAGGAGAAAATATTCCTGCTCAACACGCACTGGTCATATTTCCTTGCAGGGGCAAGATATCAGGCGCAGGGCTATTTTGACTTTGCGCAGAAATATCACAACCAATTTTTCAATGTGATGAAGAAATTCGGCGGCAGGTGCGGCATGATATGGCGGCCTCACCCGTTGATGATAACCGCCCTGCGGCAGCGTGCGCCGCAGCTCCTGGAATATGTGCAGGGATACATTGACAGAATAGCGAAATCGGATTTTGCGGTGGTGGATACGGGCGGAGATTATTCCGACGCATTCCGCTGCTCGGACGCTATGGTGACGACTTACAGCTCGCTTATAAACGAATATCTTGTGACGGAAAAGCCTGTGCTGATATTCCAGTCAAAGCCGACACCGCAGGGCGGCGCCCGTTCTCCGATAGATTACGGGAAGTGCTATTTCACATTCAAAAAGGACAACGGAATGAGATACACTCAATTCGTTGAGATGATACTTCGGGGCGAGGATCCGATGAAGGACGAGAGAATGGCTATGCTGAGGGAAAAATCCTTTGCAAACATGGACGGATCTGTCGGCAGGCGCATATTTGACGAGTTGATGGGAGAATTATGATACGTAAACTTACTGATGAAGCCGTTCGTCAGAAAATTCTGGAGTCGGTGAAGAAGAATATCGAAAGGTGCGTTTATCTCGGAATAGATCTTGAGGTATACGGGCTGGAGTGGCCCGACGTCGAATTCTTTTACAGCGAGAGGGACGGCGAAACGGATCTGGTGGTTATGCACTATTACGACAGCGTGCGAATGTTCTCGCCGACAGGGGTATGGAACGCACAGGAATGCGCAGAGCTTATCCGTCCTTTTCGACCGCTGGCGATTTGCGGCGAAAAGAGCATGATCGAGAAAATTTCGGAGCTGTTCCCGGATTATGACGCAGAATACGGCACAGTTATCGCCGATATGCAGTACAGGAAATTTCCGCAGTTTCGGCTGGTGAGCGAGGCTGCCGAGGAGGATATCCCGGAGATAGCGCAGCTGATGTTCTCAACGGAGGAATTCAGCAGGAACAATACCCTTGAGGGACTTGAGCGGCAGCTCAGGGACAGAATGAAGATGGGCATGGGCAGGGATTACATCATCAGGGAGAACGGCGTTATCGCAGCACATACCGCTATTTATGCGGAATGCGGCAGCGCAGCGGTGGAGAGCGGTCTGGTGGTTCATGAGGACTACAAGAAGAAGTTCTACGGGCTGATAATCCACGAATACATCAAGATGGTGCTTTCGCAGGAAAACAAGACGCTTTACGGGCTGAGATACAACGACGTCATGCAGAAGAACGCACAGGCGGAGAAGCTGGACGTGCGTGCGGAATGCGGCAGATTAGTTCCCAAAAAGGAGAGGCCATGAGAGATAAGATCATAAAAATACTTGAACAGGTCATTCCGGACGCTGACATTGAGGGCAGCGAGGACTTTTTTGAGGACGGTCTGGATTCCATGGGCGTGATGACCGTCATTTCTATGCTGCAGGACGAGTTTTCGGTTGAGATAGCGCCGGAGGATATCACGGCGGACAATTTCGGCACACTGGACGAAATAGCTGCACTGATGGGCAGATATACGGTATAAGAGGTGTGATTATATGTGTAGGAATATTCTTGAATATCTGGAGAGCAGCGCCGAGGCGTATGCGGACAAGACCGCTTTTGACGACGATAAAAGCACACTGAACTTCGGAGAGCTTATGCACAGGGCGCAGGCAGTGGGCAGCGTTCTGGCGGAAAAGGGCATGCAGCGGCGCCCGGCGGCAGTGTTTCTGCCAAAGAGCTGCGGCTGTATTACTGCGTTTATGGGCGTTGTTTATGCCGGAGGCTTCTACTGCCCGATAGATACGTCGATGCCTGCGGAGAGGATAGGGCTGATATTTCAGACTCTAAAGCCTGCGGCGGTCATAACTACGCAGAAATACGCAGATAAAATATCGGGGGTTGCCGGCGGTGCGGATATAATTCTTCTGGAAGAGGCTCAGCAGGCCGAGATACGCACCGACGCACTTGCCAAGATACGACGTGACGCGGTTGACACCGACCCGCTTTATGTGCTGTTCACCAGCGGTTCCACGGGTGTGCCTAAGGGTGTGCTTATTGCGCACAAGTCTGTGGTAGATTATATCGAGTGGGTGGTAAAGACTTTCGATATTGATGAAACCCATGTTTTCGGCAACCAAGCGCCGTTTTATTTTGATAATTCCGTGTTTGATATCTACTGTGCGTTGAAATGCGGTGCGACTACGGTAATCCTGCCGAAAAAGAAGATGATGTTTCCTAAGGATCTTATAGAATATCTTAATGCCAAAAAGATAAATACGGTTTTATGGGTGCCGTCACTGATGTGCATGGTTGCGGATTTGCGCGCTCTGGAGGTTCAAAAGCCGGAATATCTCAGAAAGATATTTTTTGCGGGCGAGCCATTCTCCAACAAGCAGCTGAATGTATGGAGAAGAGCTCTCCCCGATGCTGTGTATGCAAATCTGTACGGACCGACGGAGATTACAGACATCTGCGTATACTACGTTGTTGACAGGGAGTTCGGGGACGACGAGCCGCTGCCAATCGGAGTTCCGTGTGAGAATACAAGGATAATGGTTCTCGACGACAATGACCGGCTTGTTTCGGGAGATGAAGAGGGAGAACTCTGCATTGCGGGTACTTGTCTTGCGTTGGGTTATTACAACGACCCCGAAAAGACGGCGGAGGTGTTTGTGCAGAACCCGCTGAACAGCTGCTATGAGGAGAAGATTTACCGCACGGGAGATATCGTTAAATACAACGACAGAGGCGAGATAATGTATCTTGGGCGGAAGGATTATCAGATAAAGCATATGGGACACCGCATAGAGCTCGGAGAGATAGAAACAGCTATGGGCGGTATCTCCGAGATTGCAGGGTGCGCCTGTGTTTACGACAACGACAAAAAGCAGATATGTATGTTCTTCACGGGCGGCGAGGGGCTTTCAAAATCGGATATCACAGCGGCGCTGAAAAAACGCTTACAGGCGTATATGATACCGTCAAGGTATTTCCGCATGAAAACGCTGCCGCACAATATGAACGGAAAGGTAGACCGCATGGCGCTTGCTCGCCTGCTGAACGGTGATCTCGATGAAGTATAACAATATGGATATACTCACTGCCGGAGAGCAGTATCTGGGCATTGAGGGACACGGCGGCTGCACTATGTCGGAATACCGCGGATATCTTTTGCGGCTTCTCGGCGAGATAGACAGAATATGCAGGAAGAACGGCATAGAATACTTCTTGATATACGGTACGCTTATCGGTGCGGTGCGGCATAACGGCTTTATCCCGTGGGACGACGACGCAGACGTCGCCATGACGAGGGACGGCTACAACAAATTTCGGGAGTGCTGCGCTTCGGAGCTGGGTGAGGAATTTGACCTTGTTTCCTATATTGACGACGAAAATTACGGATACCTCTTCCCGAAGCTGAGAATGAAAAACACCACCTACATAATTCGCTCCGAAATATCCCGACACGGCAGGAGCGCAGGTTTTTTCGTGGACATAATAATACTGGACTATCTGTCCGAAAACCGCATGAAGGCTTATATCCAGCAGAGGGCGACGCTTGCGCTGCACAGGCTGGTAAGCCCCGGTTTCTATCAGCATACGATTGGGCTGAATGCCGCAGAAAACTTTCTGGTGGGGGCTTCAAGGCTGCTGCTGGGGAGAAAAAGAGCAATAAGGCTGGCGGAGAGGATAATTACGTCGCAGAAAGCGGAGGACTGCTCTCAGGTAATTGCGCAGATAATCATGCGGCAGGCGACCGCCGTATATGTCTACGACAAGAGCCATTTCGCAAAGGGCGTTGACGTTCCGTTCGAGAGTTTAACGCTGAAGATACCGCAGAATTCAATCGAGCTCCTGCACCGGTGCTATTGCAAGGGGGCGGCGCACGCAAACGTACTGCTGGAGAACATACCCGACGACGAGCAGAGGTATATCACGGAGAGAAGGCTGTGGTATTTTAACGATATCATGTATATTCCCCCAGACAGGGCGAGGGATCATCATCTGGAGATTGTGTTTGACAAGGATCACCCAAGCTCTTATTATGACGAGAAGTACTTTGCGGATTTCGACAAGAAAAAGAACGACAGGTGCGCAGTGAAGGAGCGGGCTTCAAGGGAGCGTGCACGCAAGCCTCTTCGTGTGATGAACGCCAACGAAACGATTGCACGGGCGGACTGCATGAGCCTTATGCTGTCGGAATATGTGCGAAGCTCGATGCAGCGGCACCCCGATGTCGGAAGCATGACAATGGCCGAGGCGTTGGAAACGTCTTCGGGGATCTGCAGGCTGAACATTTACCATGAGCGGGTGCTGTCAGCAGAGGAAAGGCAGTACTGTCTGAGGGTCATGCTGGCGTCGGGATACGGCGGCGTAGCCCAAAGGATGTGCCAGAGAATGGCGGCGGAAAATCCCGAACTCGATATCAGCGAGGAGCAGCGTGCCACAGAGAATATGCTGGAGGCTTATTACGCCGTGTTTGAAAATCGCTCGGACGTTATCCGCAGGTACACGGAAAGCAACAGCGATTTTTTTGCTTATCTGCTGGGGGGCGTGCTGGATTATATGTGCGGAAACGACGAAAAGGCACGCATAAGGCTGACGGAATGTTTGAAAATGGACAATTCGCTGTTTATTGCGCATTACTTTTTGGGACTTATCGCAGAGCGTGAGGGGAACGGCGAGGAGGCTCGGCAGATGTTCACCGAGGCTATCAACGATACCTCGTATATGCCGCTGATACAGATGGCAATCGACAAGCTGAGGAATTATACGGAGCAATGATAAAAAAGGCTTATTTAATCTATGTGGGAATTACCGACCCGTATCGCAATCTGGCGCTGGAGGAGTTTCTGTTTGACAGGCTGTGCGATAACGAGGCGGTAATGTTCCTGTGGCAGAACGACAACACCATCGTTATAGGGCAGAACCAGAACGCTTTCTCACAATGCGATATCCGTGCCGCAGAGGAGCTCGGCACGAAAATCAGCCGCAGGAGATCGGGCGGCGGCGCAGTATATCACGACATGGGCAATCTCAACTATACGTTCATCACGCCCGACAGTGCGGAATTTGCCGAGAGAGATCGCAGCGTGGTACTGGAGGCGCTGAGGGACAACGGCATAGACGCTTCCCCGACCGGGAGGAACGATATCGAGAGCGGCGGACGGAAAATATCCGGAACGGCGTGGTATTCCGACGGCGGAAAGCTCTGCCACCACGGGACGCTTCTTATCAGCTCGGACATTGCGGTGATGAGCAAGGTGCTGCTGGTGGACAGCAGCAAATGGGCGGATAAGGGCGTTGATTCGGTGAGGAGCAGGGTCATCACATTGCGGGATATCAACGGGAGCGTCAGCATAGACAGCGTCCGCGGCAGTCTGGAGAAGGCGTTCAGGGAGGAATATCGGGGCGCCGAGTTCGTTGTGCGTAACGATATCGACGATATCGTTTCCGCCGACCCGGAGCTGTACGGCAGACTGGTTCGGAAATATTCCTCGGAACAGTGGATTTACGGAAGAGAGATAAAGGCAGATCTCACGGTAAAGAAGAAATTCCCGTGGGGGCTGGCGGAGATACAGTGCAAAATTCAGGGAGATATCATTGCGGATATACGGATTTTCAGCGACAGCATGGACGCAGAGCTGATAAAGGATATTACGGCGGCTCTGGGCGAGGCGAGGTTCTGCGGCAGCGATATCACCGAGCGCACCGCGAAGCTTTCGGAGAGATATTCCGGCGAGAGGGCTTCGGTTACGGACGACATCGCCGGAATGCTGCTGGGCGAGTGTCCGCAGAATATGTAAGGAGGTTAGGAACCGTGTTTGAGGTAAAGATACCGAAATTCGACGTAAACGACAACAATGTCACCATCGCCGAGATATATGTCCGCGAGGGCGATTTCGTCAAGAAGCAGGACAGGCTTTTCAAGGCTGAAAGCACCAAGATGGTGCGTGACATCACGGCGGAGCGGGAGGGCTATATCCGGCTGTGCTGCGGGGCTTTCGATTCCAAAAAGACAGGAGAAGCGGCTGCGGTGATTTACGACACCAAGGAGGAGTACGACAAGGCTTTCGCTCAGGCTGCGGCGGAGGCTGATGTACACGAGGTCAACGCCACTTCAAAGGCGATAGAGCTGGCGAAGAAGCTCGGTGTGGACATCAACGAAATAGCGAAGGAGTGCTCCGGCATAATCAAGACGGGCGATGTTGAGGCGTTTGCGGCGAAGAGAAGAGTTTCCGCACAGGTGGCCAACAATCCGAAGTCGGTGCCGATGGCAATAAACGCTTACGATCGAGAGAGAGTTATGATCATAGGAGCGGGGCGTATGTCCGAGCAGATCATAGACATTCTTATGGACGACAGGGATAAATACACTGTCGGCGTTGTGGACAGCTATAAGACGGAATATCCGAGTTATAACCTGCCGTTATACACCTGCAACGTATACGACTTCTGCAAGAATATCGACAAGGGTCTTTACGACACGGTGATCATCTCGTTCAGCGGCGACAAGAGTTCCATGAAGTTCCGTCGGGAGCTGTATGAGCTTTACAAGAGCAGCGGCGTGAAATTCACCAATGCCATAGGCGACAATGTGAATTTCCGCAGGGCGGCAACGATAGGCGAAAACAATATCATAACGCATAACTGCTATGTCGGCACGGGCGCAAGGATAGGCGACGACAATGTAATAAGCTACGGCACCTGCTTCGGACATCACAATGTGATAGGCAGCCACAATCTGTTTGCCCCGGCTGTGGCAACAGCCGGGAGCGTGAAGATAGGCGACCGCAATATCATCATGACCGGAGTGAAAACGATAAGCTACTGCACGATAGGCAGCGATGTTGTTCTTCCCGTGGGGTATAATGTCATGGAGGATATACCCGACGGAACCAACCCGATGAAATGAGGTGACATATATGCAGGCGATAATGCTGGCTGCCGGTATGGGCAGAAGAATGGGCAAGTATACCGAGGATCATACGAAATGCATGATGAATGTCGGCGGCATGACGCTGCTTGAGCGCACTATCGAGGCGCTCCGTCAGGCGGGAATAAACAAGCTCGTCATGGTAATCGGCTATCAGGCTGAGATTCTCAAGGACTTCATTGCGGAAAAAAATTTCGGCATCGAGATAGAATATGTGTGCAACAATGAGTATGCAACGACAAACAACATCTACTCGTTGTATCTTGCCCGCGAATATCTCAGGAATGACGATACGATACTTATTGAATCCGACCTTATCTACGACAAGAAGATAATTGCGGATCTTGTTAATTCGCCGCAGCCGAATCTTGCGGTGGTGGCTGTATATGAGCAGTGGATGGACGGCACGGTGGTCACTCTGGACAAGAACAGGGGCATTGTGGACTTTATCGACAAGGCACATTTCAGGTATGAGGACGCCGACAAATACTACAAGACCGTCAATATCTACAAATTCAGCAGGGAGTTTTCGGATAAGCAGTATCTGCCGTTTCTGGAGGCATATCTGAAGGCTTACGGCGTTAATCAATACTATGAGCAGGTGTTAAAGATACTTTCGCATATCAGGAACTCCGAGCTTTGCGCATATGTGCTGGGCGACGAGAGTTGGTACGAGATAGACGACGCACAGGATCTGGATATTGCGGAAACCATGTTTGCGCAGGATAAGGAGCTTATAAAGAGATACGAGCTGCATTTCGGCGGATACTGGAGATTTCCGAAGCTCAAGGATTTCTGCTATCTTGTAAATCCTTACTATCCTCCGAAAAAGATGATATCGCAGATGGAGTTCTTTTTCAAGGACCTGCTGACGGAGTACCCGTCGGGCATGAATATGCAGCGGCTGAACGCCGGGAGTATGTTCAATACGGACGACAAATACCTGCTGGTGGGCAACGGCGCAGCGGAGCTTATCAATGTGCTGGGAAAGTATTATCACGGCAGAATGTCGGTTTGTGTGCCTGCTTTCAACGAATATCTCAGATGCTTCACGCAGTGCGGCATAAAATTCATAAGCTCAGCTGCGTCAGGGTATCGCTTTGATATGGACGCACTGATTTCGGCGGCGGAAAATTCCGACGTGTTGGTGCTGGTAAACCCGGATAATCCCAGCGGCGCTTTCCTCACATACGACGAGATGACGCAGCTGCTTGACGCATGCAGGAAGAACAATACCGCCGCAGTGGTGGACGAGTCGTTTGTGGACTTTGCGGACAGCGACATAAGGTATACGCTGATAAAAGATGATATCCTCGAGAAATATCCGCAGCTGGTGGTCGTAAAGAGCATAAGCAAATCCTACGGCGTGCCGGGATTGAGGCTCGGCATCATGGCAACGGCAAATCAAGAGTTGCTGCGTTTCATGAGGGACAATATGGCGATATGGAACATTAATTCCTTCGCCGAATATTATTTGCAGATACAGCGGCTTTACAAGAAAAGCTATGTCTATTCCTGCAACAGGATTGCAGAGCAGAGAAAGACAGTAACGCAAAAGCTTTCCGAAATCAGCGGGCTGATTGTGTATCCCTCTCAGGCAAACTATATCATGTGTGAGCTTTCGCCGCAGGCAGGGATCACCTCGGCGCAGCTTGCCTTCAGACTGCTGAAGGAATACAACATACTGGTGAAGAACCTGTCCGGGAAAAAGGGGTTCGGCGGCAAGAGCTTTCTTCGGTTTGCGGTGCGGGACGAGAAGGACAATGCACTGCTGATAAAAGCGATAACCGAAATTATGTCAAGGTAATCTCTCAAGATAAAAGAAAGGCGCAGGGCTTCGGCGCTGCGGTAGAATATATGTATGATCTGATCGTTATCGGCGCGGGAGTTGCCGGGTATACCGCCGCTATTAGGGCGGCAAAGGCAGGGCTGAAAACCGCAATAGCGGAATCCGGGGATATCGGCGGCACCTGCCTTAACCGAGGGTGCATTCCCACAAAATATATGATATCCGAGATGCACAGATATCGCGATATCTGCGAGAGCATAAACGAGGGAGTGTATTCGGGCGGCATTAAGCCGGATTACGAGCGTCTGGCAAGCGTTCTTGCACAGAGAACGGGAAGGATAACCGCCGGTGTGAGGTGGCTGCTGGAGTCCTGCGGCGTTGATATTTATACGGGATATGCGAAATTTTCGGACAGCAGGCACATATCCATAAACGGAGAAACCGTGCTGGAGGCGGACAGGTTCATCATTGCGGCGGGTTCCGCTCCGAGGGAGCTTGCCGCAGAGCGTGCGGCGCAAAGCGGGATATTCACGACGGACGATATCTGGACAAGGCTGCACGAGGTGCCTGAGTCGCTGGCGATAATCGGCGGCGGCGCTGTGGGTCTGGAATTTGCGTTCATTTACGCAGGGCTTGGCAGCGAGGTCACGGTGCTGGAGCAGAGAGCCTCCTTCTTCGGGGATATTGACGCCGACATTGACGCCGAGGTCGTAAGAATGCTCCGAAAATATGGGATAAAGTACCGCTTGGAGTGCAGTGTTGACAGCATATTTGAGGACGACGGCACTGTTGTGGTCACAGACGCTTCGGGAAAAATAATCACCGAAACTTCGGCGCTGCTGATGGCTGCCGGGAGAATTGCGCAGTGCGGAGGACTGGGGCTGGAGAATGCCGGAGTGGAGTTTAATTCCCGCGGAATAACCACGGACGATATGCACAGGACTACCGCAGAAAACATATACGCCGTGGGAGATATCGGCGGAAAGAGTATGCTGGCGTACACGGCGGCGGCACAGGCGGCAAATGCGGTGGAGCATATCCTCGGAAACCCGCCCGCAAAGGACGAGAGCCTTGTTCCGGTGTGCATATTCACAGATCCCGAAACGGCGTATGTCGGAATGACGGAGCGGCAGGCTCTGACCGCAGGAATTGAGGTCAAGGCGGCAAAATTCCTGATGTCGGCGAACGGCAGAAGCTCGGTGGAGGGAAAGGGCGGCTTTGTCAAGCTTATAACCCGAACCGATACGGGAGCGGTAATCGGCGGCGTGTGCGTTTGCAATGCGGCTTCGGAGATGATCAATATCGTTACGGCGGCGATAAGGCAGCGGTTGACGGCGGCGCAGCTTGCGGAGCAGCTGTTCCCTCACCCGACGTTTTCGGAGGCGATCTCCGACGCTGCGGAGCTTATCGACGGCAGGTGCATATACATGATGTGATGGGAGTTGCAGATGAAATATATCTATTCTTTACGGAACGCCATTGACGAGCTTATTGCGGAAAAAAACGCATACGTTATCGGCGAGGATATCATGGAGCCGTACGGCGGCGCATTCAAGGTGACAAAGGGACTGTCCGCAAAATACCCCGATAACGTCATCGGAGTGCCTATGTGCGAGCAGGGATTTACGGCGCTGTCTGTCGGCATGGCATTGATGGGCGGCTGGGTGATCGAGGAGATAATGTTCGGGGATTTCATTACCCTGACGGCGGATCAGCTTATTAATCATGCGGCGAAATTCAGCGAGCTTTACGGACAGGAGCTTCATCTTGCGGTCAGAACCCCGTCGGGCGGATACAGGGGCTACGGCGCTACTCATTCGCAGTCGATCGAGAAGCTGTTTCTGGGCGTGCCGGGGCTGAGAGTTGCGGCACCCAATATATATTCAGACCCGGGTGAGCTGCTGAAAAAGGTTATTTCACAGGGCAAGCCGACGCTTTTCATAGAGAACAAGCTGGATTATCCCAGAGAGCTTTTGCTGGAGGACACGGATATTCTCCAGCGCAGTGAGAGCGGTAGCGGAGTGCGTATTTCCCTCAGGGGAGAAGCGCCCGAAATCACGATAATCACCTACGGCGGTCTTGCCGGAATGGCAGTGGATACCGCAAAAAGACTGATGTATGACGAGGAGATAGCCGCAGACGTAATTGCGGTGACCGACCTTTCGGAAGCGCCGGATAAGGCGGTATCCGAGCTGCTGCGCACGGATAACGTTCTCATCACGGAGGAGAGTACCGGAGGCTTCGGCTATGCGGCGCAGGCGGCAGCTTCCCTTTCGGGCAGCGGACGGAATATCAGGGTGCTTTCTTCCATGGACAGCGCAATTCCCTCTGCGGAGGCGGCGGAGCGTGAGGTGCTGGTGCAGGAGGAGGATATGTTCAGTGCTTGCAGAGCGCTGTGCGTCTGACGGAGGGTATTATGGAACTGTTGGATATTTATAAGGACTGCATACTTATCAGAACCTTTGAGCGAAAGGTAGAGAAGGAATTCGAGCAGGGCAGGCTGAGAGGCACCACTCACGGCTGTATCGGGCAGGAGATAATTCCGGTGCTTGCCATGAGGTATATCGACCGTGAAAAGGACTATGTGACGGGAACGCACAGATGTCACGGGCAGGTGCTGGCTTATACCCATGACCCGTACAGGCTGGCTTGTGAGATGATGGGGAGAGCGGACGGCTTTAACTGCGGCATGGGCGGCAGTCAGCACATAAAGACCGGGCGCTATATCACCAACGGCGTGACCGGAGGTATGGCGGCGGTGGGCGCAGGAATGGCTCTGTACATGAAGAAAAGCGGCAGCGGCGGCATTGTGCTGTCATTTCTCGGCGACGGCGGCTTTCAGGAGGGCTATGTCGGCGAAACGATGAACATTGCCGGGGCTTCGGGTGCGCCGATACTTTATATTCTTGAAAACAATCACTATGCCATGTCAACGCCTACGGCAAGCTATTCCTCCGGAACTCCCGAGAGCCGCACCGAGGCGCTGGGCATACGGTATTTCCACGGCGATGTACGGGATATCGTGGGGCTGGACGGCGTGATATCAGAGGCAGTCGGGTATGTACGGGAGAACAGTGCGCCGGCGTTTGTCGAGGTGGATACGTTCAGGCTGTGCGGTCACTCAAAATCCGACGACCGTGCATATATGACGGAGGAAGAAAAGGCAGGCAACACGGCCGACGACCCTGTGGCGGCAATGCGCAGGCTTATCGCCGCGGAACAGACTGCGGCAGCCGACAGCGAGGCGGAGCGCATTATTGACGAGGCTTTCGCACGGGCGGCGGAATGCGGCGAGATAGATATGACGGAATACAGGCGCAGATTGAACGCACGGAACTGAGGAGGAGATTATGAGCCGATGGCTGGAGGATTTCATCGTTAAAAAGAGCGACAGCGTGTATTATGCGCACTGGAAGCTTTACAGAAGCAAGGCTATACTGGCGGTGCTGGACGATGACGGACGTTTTGCCGGGGTGGTAACGATCGGCGATATGGCAAAATCCTACTGGAACGAGAAGCTCCGCACAGTGGGAGATGTGTGCAATACGCACTGTAAGTACGTTACCGACGAGGGCGACGTTATCGAGAAGGCGCGCAGCATTTTTGCCGATTTTCGGAATGTTAATCATATTCCGGTGACAGACGGCGAGGGTCGGCTGACGGATATCATATCCAGAGAGCAGGCGTTCTGGAAGCAGTATTACGACATGGAGAAGCTGCCGAGAATGCACTACGCATACTGTATGTATATGGCGGCGCTGGAGGCGAGTACGCTTGGATATAAGAGCATCAGCGTGATAGAGTTCGGGGTCGCAGGCGGCAACGGGCTGCTCAACTGTGAGTTCCATGCGAGGGCGCTTTCAAGGCTGTTCGGTATAGATATCGAGATATACGGCTTCGATCTCGGCAGCGGGCTGCCTATGGAAAACGAAGGGTACAAGGACATGGTGCATGTGTTCCACGGCGGTGATTACACAATGAACGAGGAGCTGCTGCGGCAGCGGCTGGATAAATCGGTGCTGGTGATGGGAAATATCTGCGATACCACCGAGAGCTTCATTGCAAAATACCGCCCTGCGCCGATAGGAGCGGTGCTTGTCGATGTGGATTACTATTCCTCGGCGAAGCCCGTGCTGGAGTTCCTCAAGGAGGAGGACGAGGCGTTTCTTCCGAGGATCTATACCTACTGGGACGATATCAGCCCGGAATATGAGTTTTCGGGGGAAAATCTGGCGATACACGAGTTCAACTGCGCAAATGAAACGGTGAAGATATCGCCGGAGAGAGAATACTACCAGAATTACAGGAGAAAAATAAAGATCTGTCATAAGTTCTCGCACCCGAGATACAACGATCATTCCGACGTGTATATCGGACCGGGGTCGCTCAGGCAGGACAAGCCGTTCTTTTTCCACGAGCTTCCTATGCAGGGAAAGCAGCTTTGACATATATATACCGGAGGGAATATGCTGTTATCTGTCGGAATGATAGTGAAAAACGAGGAAAAGCGGCTGGACAGGTGTCTGGCGGCGCTTATGCCGGTGATATCCGCAATCGGCGGAGAGCTTGTAATTGCCGATACCGGTTCGGCGGACAGGACTGTGGAAACAGCCCGCAATTACACCGACAGGGTGTACAGCTTCGAGTGGGTCAAGGATTTTTCGGCGGCGAGGAATTTCACGCTGGAGAAATCGCATGGCGAATGGTTCATGTTCATTGACGCAGACGAGGTAATTATAAACGGCGAAGAGCTGGTAAATTTCTTCGTTTCCGGGGAATATGTGAATTACAATTCCGCAAGCTATATTCAGAGGAACTATTCAGACAGCGGTATGAAGGATTATTCGGATTATACCGTGCAGAGGATAGTCAGGGTGACGGAGCGGACAAGGTTCGTAAATCCCGTGCATGAAGTGATAGAGCCGTTTGAAGCGCCGACAAAGCGGCTGAGCATGGCGGTGGAGCATACCGGATATATCTATACGGACGAGCGGCAGCGGCTGGAAAAATTCCGCAGGAACACCGAACTGCTGACCGCAAGGCTGAATGCCGAGAGCGATCCCTCTCCCCTGCTGTATTTGCAGCTGGGTCAGAGCTTCGGGCTTTATGACGGAGATAAGGCGGTCGAGCATTTTCGGAAAGGTCTGGACAAGAGCCGCCGAACGGGAGATACGGCGTTCTTTGCGCTGTATGACGAGTTGGCGGCGTATTATTACCGCAAAAACGACTGGGCGGGCACTGCCGCGGTATGTCGGGATTACTTCAGGGAACGGGACGAAATGAGGCCTGCGGAGATGGCGACAGACGCCGAAATGCACGGCTTTCTGGCGCTGGCGCTGCAATATTCCGAGGAGCTTTCGGGGGCTTATGACGAGCATGTGAGCTGCCGCAGACTGTGGCGGGCGGCGGACGAGGGCAGGCTCAATACGGACGACCTGCGGCTTGCCTGCTTTTATGTCATTGCGGATTCCAACCGAGGGGCGATGAGGGACAGCTTTCTTGAGGTGTGCATTCGTCTGGGGAAATTTTCCGAGGCGGCTCAGGTGCTGCGTGAAGTCCCGCAGGAGAAGCTGCGGCGTACCGAAGCCGTTTTCCGGGCGGCGGTCGTTCGCACGGCTGCGGAGGGCGGCGACGTTTACGGAGCGTTCCGGGAATGGGGGCGCTTGTGCGCACGGCTGTGCGATGGCGGGGCTTCGGACGAGGCGCTGTGCGCTGCTGCGGAGGCTGTCGGCGCAATTGATAACGGCGACCGACGCAGGTGCTATGCAGCCCTTGTGCGGCTGCTGAGAGCCTGCCCGGAAATGAAGCGGACTGCGGCGGCGGTCAGGGACAGAGTTGAGAGCGAAGCGCAGAAATCCGAGGCAGCTATGCTTGCGGCTAAGGTAAAGGACAATATCCGCAGACTTGCGGCTGCCGGGAATACGGCTCAGGCGGCAGAACTGCTGGAGGAATTCCAAGGGCTTGCGCCCGATGACGGAGATATTCCCGAACTGAGAGTGATGGTTTTTGGTTCTAAATAATTCATTGCACCGAATAAATGGAAGCATTTGGATATGATTGCGTAATCGGCGGCGGTTTTGAATGACCTGCCGCTGATTATTTTTTTGCATTAATAAGAATAATCTATTGCAATTTCTCTTGAAATGTGGTATGATAACATATATATGTACACATAAGGGCATAATTATACATTAATCAAAGAGTAAGAAAGGGTCAACACTATGAGCAAGGTAGTTAAGTTCGGCGGAAGCTCTCTCGCTGACGCAAAGCAGTTCAGAAAAGTAGCGGAGATAATACACGCCGATCCCGAAAGACGTTATGTCGTTCCGTCTGCGCCGGGCAAGCGCTTCAAAGAGGACACAAAGGTAACGGATATGCTGTACCGCTGCTATGACGAGGTGGCTGTTCAGGGCAAGGATTTCGCAGAGAGCTTTTCGCCCATCAAGGAGCGCTACAACGGCATTATCGCAGAGCTGGGGCTTTCTCTCGACCTGAACGAGGAATACTCGAAAATCGGCGAGAATTTCAGAAACGCCGTCGGCAGCGATTATGCGGCAAGCAGGGGCGAGTATCTCAACGGCATAGTGCTGGCGAATTATCTCGGTTTTGAATTCGTTGACGCAGCCCGCGCGATTTTCTTCGACAAGAAAGGCACTTTTGACGACGCACTCACGGACGCTTGTCTGGGTGCGCTTCTCGACAAAACTCCGAAGGCGGTTATTCCGGGATTTTACGGCGCAATGCCCGACGGGTCTATCAAGACGTTCTCCAGAGGGGGGAGCGATTTCACGGGGTCTGTCGTAGCAAGGGCGGCAAAGGTGGATCTTTACGAGAACTGGACGGACGTAAGCGGCTTTCTGGTGGCTGATCCCAGAATAGTTGACAACCCGGAGGGTATCAGCGTTATCACCTACTCGGAGCTGCGCGAGCTTTACACCGATGGCGCAGGGGTGCTGCAAGAGGACGCTATTTTCACGGTAAGAAGCGCAAATATTCCGATAAACATCAAGAACACCAACGCACCGCAGGACGCAGGAACGCTGATAGTTCCCACAAGAAACGCACCTGCAAGCGAGCATATTATCACGGGTATCGCAGGCAAGAAGAAT
>CAYRLM010000024.1:0-17802 GCA_964425035.1 uncultured Ruminococcus sp. | reverse complement strand
GGGAAGCCCGTCGCTTTGGAAGCCAGCGCAGAGGAACGCGATGTCCGCGGGTTTATCTCGATTACCACAATCCTGCCGGAAACCGGGTCGTGTGCGAACTGGCAGTTGCAGCCGCCGATGACCTCAATCGCCTTAACTATCCTGTAAGAATACTCCTGAAGCTTCTTCTGCACGTCCTCGCTGATGGTGAGCATGGGCGCGGAGCAGAAAGAGTCGCCGGTATGAACGCCGATGGGGTCGATGTTCTCAATGAAGCATACGGTGATAACGTTGTCGTTGGCGTCACGAACTACCTCAAGTTCAAGCTCCTCCCAGCCGCTTATGCACTCTTCGACAAGCACCTGACCCACAAGGCTTGCCTGCAAGCCGCGGGCGCAGACCACCTTCAGCTCGTCAACATTGTAAACCATGCCGCCTCCGGCACCGCCCATGGTATAAGCCGGGCGCAGAACAACGGGATATTTCAGCTGCTCGGCGATTTTGACTGCCTCTTCGACAGAATACGCCACCTCGCTTCTGGGCATTTCGATACCCAGCTTCTGCATGGTATGCTTGAACTCGATACGATCCTCGCCGCGCTCGATGGCGTCCACCTGAACTCCGATAACCTGTACATGGTATTTTTCAAGCACGCCCGCTTCGCTCAGCTCGGAGCAGAGGTTAAGACCGGACTGACCGCCCAGATTGGGAAGAAGTGCGTCCGGGCGCTCCTTTTCGATGATCTGGGTGAGCCTGTCAACGTTCAGCGGCTCGATATAGGTTATATCCGCAACGTCCGGGTCGGTCATGATGGTTGCAGGGTTGGAGTTCACCAACACTATCTTGTAGCCCAGCTTGCGAAGAGCCTTGCACGCCTGTGTGCCGGAATAATCGAACTCGCATGCCTGACCGATGATGATAGGCCCCGAGCCGATTATCAGTATCTTGTTGATATCCTGTTTCTTTGGCATTTTATTTCTCCCTTGATCCCTTTCATTCCTGTGCCAAGCACATACTTTTCTATTATATGATATCACAAATTCGGACATATTTCAATACACTTTTGCATAATTTTTGAGTTGCTTCGATAGGGCTTATTCTCGGAATTTACGCAGCCTATTAGACAGGCGAAAAATATTTTTTGATTTTTTTGCAAAAGCTATTGACAAATCGGATTTTACATGATATAATAATCATGCTGTTCTAAAGACAGCAGGCAGCCGAAAGGCTCTAACGGTTATACCGCCTGCCGAGGAATGGGATTGAGACAGATATCTGTTCCCTTTCTGTTTTTTGACGGAGAGGGATTTTTATTTCTTGCTCTCCTTGAACTGAACAGCGCAAATTTAGTAAAGGAGTGAATTTACATGCCTAGTAAAAGCGTACTGGAACAGAAGCAGGCATATGTTTCCGACTTGGCTGAAAAGCTCAAGAAGGCTGCCGGCGGTGTTCTCGTAGACTACAAGGGTATCTCCGTTGAGGACGACACAAAGCTCCGCAAGGATCTTCGCGAAAACGGCGTTGACTACTTTGTAGTTAAGAACACACTGTTAAAGCGTGCAGCTGAAATCGCAGGGATCGAGGGTCTTGAGCCCGCTCTCTCCGGCACAACAGCTATCGCCCTGACAGCCGAGGACATCATCATTGCCCCCAAGCTCCTGTTCAAGCAGACCGAGGCTCCCGACAGCACTTTCGCTATCAAGCTCGGCTTTATTGACGGCAAGGTAATTTCCAAGGAAGAGGTAGAGGCTTATGCAAAGCTGCCGTCCAAGGAGACCCTGCTCTCTCAGCTCGTATTTATGCTTCAGTCCCCGATCCAGAGAGTTGCTATCGCAATCAACGAGATCGCAAAGAAGAACGAAGAGCAGTCCGCATAATTGCGGAATTTTCCGCGAGGCTTACCGCATAGCGGTGGCTTATGCGAACAAACTTACTGCGTGAAATACGCACATTAAAATTAATTTATGGAGGACACTAAAATGGCATCTGAGAAGATTTTAGCTATGATCGAAGAAGTTAAGGCTCTTTCCGTTCTCGAACTGAACGAGCTGGTTAAGGCACTTGAGGAAGAGTTCGGCGTTTCCGCTGCCGCTGTTGCCGCTGCTCCCGCTGCTGGCGCAGGCGCTGCCGCTGCTGAAGAGAAGACCGAGTTCGACGTTATCCTCGCTTCCTTCGGTGACGCAAAGATGGGCGTTATCAAGGTAGTTAAGGACGTTCTGGGTCTTGGCCTTAAGGAGGCTAAGGAGCTGGTTGAGGCTGCTCCTAAGGCACTTAAGGAGGGCGTTTCCAAGGCTGAGGCTGAAGAGATCAAGGCTAAGCTGGAAGAGGCTGGCGCTAAGATCGAACTCAAGTAATTCTGAGTTTATCGACGGTCAATACTGCGATACAAAAATCCTGACGACGGCAAAACGTTGTCAGGATTTTTTTGAAAATGGCACTCCCCTGCTTCTTCACCATTGAAAGCCTGACATGCGTACGCAATATTTCTCATTAAAAACCACCTCTTTACAAATTCGACAAAACAGTGTATAATTTAATATAGTAAAACAGCAGCAAATATAAATAATACTGCTGAACGGAGGACATAGATGGAGAACAAAAAAGAACTTCGTCAGGAGCATTTCACCGGAGAACGGGCGTTGTTCATGGCAAAGGATCTTAAAATTTACGACACAATATTTGATGACGGCGAGTCGCCGCTGAAGGAAAGCTCCGGCATAGAGCTTTACGGCAGCATGTTCAAATGGAAATATCCCCTGTGGTACAGCCGTGATATCACCATGCAGGACTGTACGCTGTTCGGCACAGCCCGTGCCGGGATATGGTATACCGAACGGCTTACCGCCCGAAATACCATGATAGAAGCGCCAAAGGCGTTCCGCAGGTGCAGCGGTTTAACGCTGGAGCATGTTTCTTTCCCTGACGCGGCGGAAACGCTGTGGAGCTGCGCCAATGTAAGGCTGGATAGCGTAACGGCAAAGGGCGATTATTTCGCAATGAACAGCCATGACATGGAAATAGACAGGCTGGAATTGTACGGGAATTACTCCTTTGACGGCGGCAGGAACATAGTGATAAGGAACTCAAAGCTTCTCAGCAAGGACGCATTCTGGAACAGCGAGAACATCACCGTTTACGACTCGTTTATCTCCGGTGAATATCTCGGCTGGAACTCAAAAAAACTCACATTAATAAACTGCACCGTGGAAAGCCTTCAGGGAATGTGCTACATAAACGAGCTTGTCATGAAAAACTGTAAGCTGATAAACACCACTCTCGCCTTTGAATATTCCACTGTGGAGGCGGATATAACAGGGAAAATAGACAGCGTGCTGAACCCCTCCGGCGGCAGCATTACCGCCGACAGCATAGGGGAGCTGATTATTCAGGAAGACAAGACAGATCCCCGCAAAACAAGAGTAATATGCCGTGATGGGAGAACAGAATGAAATACGATTTTGATACCCCGGCAAATCGCCGGAACACTTTCTCGCTGAAATGGGACGTTGCCGAAAACGAACTTCCCATGTGGGTGGCGGATATGGATCTGCAAACCGCCCCCGAAATAACCAAAGCGCTGATAAACCGCGCCGAGCACGGAATATTCGGCTACACCGTAGTTCCCGACGAATGGTATGACGCATATATCGGCTGGTGGCGGTCACGTCATAATTTCGAGATAAAGCGCGAATGGCTGATGTTCTGCACCGGAGTTGTTCCGGCGATATCCTCCATTGTGCGCAAACTTACCACCGTCGGCGAAAACGTGCTGGTAATGACCCCAGTGTACAATATCTTCTTCAGCTCTATACGCAACAATGGCAGGAATATCGTTGAAAGTCCGCTGCTGTATGAAAACGGCAGCTATCGTGTGGATTTCGCCGGGCTGGAGGAAAAGCTTTCCGATCCGCAGACTACGCTGCTGCTTCTGTGCAATCCGCAGAACCCCGGCGGAATTATATGGGATCGTGACACATTGGCAAGAATAGGCGCACTCTGCCGCAGATACAGCGTTACAGTGGTCGCTGACGAGATACACTGCGATCTCACCGATCCCGGAAGCGAATACACGCCGTTCGCTTCCGTATCGGAGGACTGCCTGATGAACAGCGTGACCTGCATTGCGCCTACAAAGGCGTTCAATATTGCAGGAATACAGACCGCTGCGGTATTTGCGGCGGACAAGCGGCTGCGGCATCTTGTATGGAGAGGGCTTAACACGGACGAATGTGCAGAACCGAATGTGTTTGCGGTTACAGCAGCAATTGCGGCATTCACCGAGGGAGGCGAATGGCTGGATCAGCTTCGTGCCTACATTGCGGAAAACCGCCGCACCGCCGCTCAATTCATCTCGGAAAAAATCCCGCAGATACGGCTTGTTCCCTCAGCCGCTACCTATCTTTTCTGGCTGGATTGCAGCGAGTTCACCGATAATTCCGCACAGCTTGCGGAATTCATCAGAAGCAAGACCGGGCTGTATCTCTCCGCCGGAAGCCATTATCACGGCAACGGAGCGCAATTCCTGCGGCTTAATGCGGCATGTCCGAAAAATGTTCTTCTGGACGGTCTGGAAAGGCTCAGACAAGGCGTTTACGCTTATATGCTGCAAGAATGACCGAAACTCAAAAACAGGCGCACAAAATTATTTCAGTGCGCCTTAAATCGGAAGCTGTCACAACGTAAATAATTCTTTTTCATAGTCCTTGACATAATACTTTATATTGGTTCTTCCCTTTTGAATTATAGTGTGTCCTTCTTTTTCAAGCATTTCTTTTTGTGCCTCAGCCCCACCGGGATATTTAGGATTTAACTCTCCGTTTCCTTTCAGCGTTCTCCAATACGGCGTTTTATCATCTGCTCTCTGATAGCTTGCCCAAGCAACTATCGATACAAATATTCCTGCTGTAATCGGTTCTGTAAAGTCTGCTCCGCTTTGTTTTGCAAAGTAATCTCTTATCGCACCTACTGTAAGTAATTTTCCGTAAGGTACAAGTCGCATTACTTTGTCATAATCAATCGGCGGAGCAAAATACATTCTATCTCCGCCATATTTTTTAATGCTTTTTTCATCGGTTATCGTTTGAAACTTTGGCATATCCTTACTGTCATGAAGCATTACGTTGAAATCTTTTTTATCCTCATTAGCCATTTAGACCGCCTCCTATTTCAAGTATAATAGTCTTATTTTTTATGCAAATTATGTGGCATTATAATTTATACTGCATAAAATTACCGTTTTTCACAAAGCCGAAATTCGTATACAACAAAACACCCATATCAGATGCTGTTATCTGCACAGTGCCACAGCCATATTGCTTTGCTTCATCAACAACTCTGGATAATAATTCTTTAGCTATCCCTTGTCGTCTGTACTCACTTGCTGTAAACATACTTGATAACAAACCAATTCTTCCATTAGGGCAACCGAAATAAGGCGGCTTTTCAACAAACGACATTCCGCTTGTTCCGATAATCTTGCCATTATCAAGAGCAAGCCAAGATACAAATGTACCGTCAGCCATGTGACGATTATAATAATCTCTTAAAACAGGCTTCAAATCAATATCTTCTGTTGCCCCTTCTTCTCTTAACTGATTTATCCTCATTTCAATAAAAACATCCAAATCTTTTTCAGTTAATTTTCTATATTCTATTACCACATCAAACACCTCCACAACTTACGATTTATCGAGCAGATTTGAAATCCGCTCGACAATACAAGGGCATGGCATAATTGTCCGTATGAACAAGGACTTTTAACCTATAATAAACGCCATATGTTTATTGTACCACATTATATCAAAATAGTCTAGAGTTTTCCGGACTTTTTCGACAAACAGGCAGTGCGCCCGTTTATTTCCGCATTAGTGTGACTTAAACAAGGATTTATCTGAATAAAATAGTTAAACATTCATCTTTTATAACGCCGTAACTTGTTTTGTATTTTCTCTTCTTATATAGTTTAAAGCCGCATTTTTTCTGTACTTTTTCAGATTGAATGTTATCGCTGAAATAACCGCAGACAATAAAGTCAAGCTGAATCTGATTGAACAGATAATCAATAACGCTTTTTACAGCCTCAGGCATAAAACCTCTGCCCCAATAATCTTTAGACAATACAAATCCCAATTCTCTGCCCAATTTATTATCGAGTTCGGGTAATTCCTTATATTCTTCGATACCTAACGAACCAATAACTTTGCCGTTATATTCTATAGCAAAGGTCTTTTTGCTATTTATAAAAGAATTTAAGATCAGTTTGGAATCTTCTTTGCTTTTATGATGTGACCAGCCTGCCATTTCACCGACACCGTCAACACTTGCATATTCAAAAAAATCTTCCAAGTCGGTTTCTTTCCAAGGTCGTAATATAAGTCTTTCTGTTTTTATAATAATGTTTGAGATATCAATTTCTGCATTCATAATTTTATCCTCACAACTTCTAATTTATCGGTCTCTTTCCTCAATGATATGTATTATATTAGGTGAGTTAAGAATTTCAGATATTCTTTCCTTCATAAAAGTAGGTTTAATCCGGCTATTTTTAATTTCTTCTATCGGTAGCCAAACTAATTTTTCTCCTATATCTGTTTCTGTTTTGCAATTACCCAAATCCTCGTTTTCCACATTCATATAATAGTAAAATTCCAACGTTTGACAATCAAAGCCATCTATTACTCCACCTATTCCTTTAAAGAAATTTTCACATACGACTGCAAGATGGTCAACACGAGCGTTAAGTCCAGTTTCTTCAAAGATTTCCCTTTCAACACATTTTTCAGAAGTTTCTCCCATATATACTGCTCCACCAATCATATAGTAATAATCTCCGACACCACTTTTAACAAATAGCATTTTATCCTTATTCACAATAATTCCACCTGCACGATATCTGAATCTATTGTTGTCTTTTGAAAACCCACAATCGTATTTCATAAGTAACCTCCACATATTAGTATTTGTCGAGTAGATTTGAAGTCCGCTCGACTATATTATACCGTAAATTCGTCAGAATTTACGGTATTGTCCGATACGCACGGAGCAAATCTTTGATTTGCGTGTGTGCGAGGACTTTTGATCTATAATAAACGCTCTGCGTTTATTATACCACATTATATTGATAATGCCTAGGGGTTTCCGAACTTTTTCGACAAACAGGCGCACAAAATCATTTCAGTGCGCCCGTTTATTTTCGAAAAAGTGTGGGGCGCAATTTACATTGCGCCCCACTGCCTTTCACATAACTTGGTATAATCCACGCCGGGCTTAAAAGCGCCGACGGCTGTCAGCATTATTACTCGTATATCTCCGGGACAAGTCCCTCAATAGGAGAATGCGTTACTATATAATCCTTGAAGCTGTGCGGAGTGCTTGCCGTCAACTTCAGTCCCACCGTAGCAAACACTTTCGCAGGAGAATACTCCCCCATTTTGCTGCTGTGCCGCCACCAGTAAAGTCGCTCCACCTCCATTGAACCGGCAGGACGTGCGGCGGAACTGTCACCGTCAAATATATGCAGCAGCGCAAGCCGCAGCTTTTCCGAGTCCTCCTCGGTGAAGCCGCTCCTTTCGGCGGCAAAGGCGTTTACGGAGCCTTTCAGAACATACAGCCCATAACTCACCGCACGCCTTATTCCGATATTTTGCCTGTTGCCGTCGCCGACGCTGCCAATACACTGTGTGACGGACATTGCGGTGATTTTTACCGGGTCGGCGCTGAACACAGGCTGTATCGTGACTGCCCCTCGTACTCCCGGACAACGCACTCCGGGAAAGACGAATGTCTGACCGAAGGCTCTCACGTCATACCATTTTTCACAGGCACATCTGCTCATGCCGCGTCCCGGCGGTATCTCTGCGAAACGCTTCATCAATACATCGCCGGAATACTGCGGCGGCGAAACAAATATGCTTTCGCCCATTTCGTAAAGCCGGTCACGCAGCTTGCGCTTGATACACACCGGGGAAATTACTCCGCAGCCCCTGTCGTCTGTTCTGGGCATTCCGTGACGTGCCGGGTCGCCGTTCGGATTTGCGCCGCATACCGATATCAGCGCCATGAAATCAATTCTGTGTGCCAGCTGCACAAAAGTCACCCTCCGCATTGTTATTCAAAAACCGCTTCGGTTCTGCGCCGCAGACAAATTCCGCACTGCACAGCTGCGGCTGAATGAAATGGATTACTCCGCCGTTCATTGCGCAGTACCATTTTCGGCGGTAAATTCCTCTGCGGCTCCTGTCGTCCCAGCCCTCGTCGGGAAAGGTCGTGCCGTGATAAATACTGCCGAACTCTACCCTGTCGGAGGTATCATAGCTGCCGTTTCCGCTGCCGAACCTTGCCGGGCGAAGCTCTCCGGGACAGTCGTTTCTGCCGAGATATACGGGATAGCGCCCTCCGCAGTTAAGGCTTCGCAGCGCAATGCGGAAATGCTTGTCCTCGTTTCGGTCGGCGGCGAACTCCGGGCGGTTCATGTTCCAGACAAAATGTGCCCTTACCTGATAACGGACATCTATCAGCCGTTCCTGCTCAATCACGCTGCCGTTGCGGAATTTCACCGGGTATCTCCCGGTGCGTATTTCGCTCATAATGCGTACATCGTCAGGCACCCAGATAAAGGTCGGCTTCCAGTAGACGGAACGAAGTATGCCCTTTATCGCCTCATATGTCGGTACAGGCAGACTGTGCGAACGTCCCTGAATGTTTGTCGGGTCTATGAACATCGCACTTCTGCCGATAATCTCAAATTCAATAATGTTTGAACGCACCTGTTTCACCCTTACTTATTGTATCACACCGTTCGCTTTCAAACAATATTCAACTTGAACAAATCGGCAGACAGACCGCATATCCCATTGTGTTCCATTTCATGCTTTTAGGGAACAACGTTTATGCAGCTTTCACAAATTACAACTCAGAAAACTAACATATATGTAAATTTGACATCTTGTTCATTTATCAAAATGTACAGAAATCCTCCGAAAAAGTTCGGAGGATTTAGCACTATTCAATTGTGCAGGGCTTTAACAAGCTCTTTGAAATGCCTGCCCCGCTCCTCGAAATTCTTATAAAATCCGTAACTTGCCGCCGCAGGGCAGAGTATTACACGCTTTTTCGCAAGCTCCGCCGCAGCCCTTACAGCCTCGGGAAGCCCCTGCACACGAACCTTGTTCACAGCAGGACACGTCACCATATCGCCGATACGATAGCCGCTGTCCGGCAGGAGTATCACATTTTTCACGCAGCCTGTGTTGAGGAAATCCGCCAGCTTGTCATAGGGAATATTGCGCTCCATTCCGCCGAGGATAACGCAGTCTGCGCCGTCCGGGAACGCCTTTACGGCGGCAACGGCAGCCTCCGGAACGGTGCAGATGCTGTCGTTGATGTACTCCACGCCGTTTATCGTGTCGACGTATTCCAGACGGTGTTCAAGTCCACTGAAATCGGGCAGCGAAGCAAGACATTTGTCGGTGTCCGCTCCGACGCATTGTGCGGCGGTCAGCGCCGCAGCAATATTGTAGATGTTGTGCTTCCCGCGAAGCTGCGTGTGTATCTCCTGCGGAGTTATCTCACGGTCGCCCGCAAATATGCCGCCGTTCGCCGAATACACCATTGCCGGGCGCTCGCAGCCTATCGTGATTAAGCCCGTGCCGATGTCCTCCGTAACAACGTCTGCGTTAATTATCGTAATATCCCCCGGCTGACGGTATCTGTAAATATTCCTTTTTGCGTCGGCATAAGCTTCGAGGCTGACGTAATGGTCAAGATGTTCCGGGAAAATATTCAGAAGCACGGATATTTCGGGCGAATGCCGCACAAATTCCAGTTGGTGGCAGCTCATTTCGCACACGGCAACAACGTCGGCGGTCATCTCCTCCAGCCGCTCCAGCGGCGGTACGCCGATATTCCCTATCAGCATTGTCCTAAAGCCGCACGCTTTAAGAAAGTGAAAGATAAGCGACGATGTTGTGGACTTCCCTTTTGTTCCCGTTATGCCGATTATCCTGCACGGGCGCAGCCGCAGCAGAAGCTCGGTTTGAGTGAGTATCTTTGATTTTTCCTCCGTCGTAAGCTTATCCTTGATGATAACGCCCGGACTTTGCAGCAGCAGGTCGTAGCCCTTGGCACGCTCGAGATAGTCCTCGCCGTATATGCCGGTAACTCCCGGAACGTCCTGCGGCTTCATGTCTGCGACAGCTATCTCGGCGCAGCAGCCCAGCCGTTCCAGCAGCGACAGCCACACTCTTCCCTCCCTGCCGTAGCCCAGAACAGCGCAGCGCTTTCCGTCAAATATGGGTTTCAGTTCGTTAATGTTCATTTTCCGCTCCGAGTAAATATTTCAGCTGCTCCGGCAGGAAATTATCCCTGTCAAAGTATTTGTCCAACGATATCGGGGTGTATTCCGAGAAAAGCTCCCTCCAGTGCCGCAGAAGCGCAGGCGGAGCTGATTTTCTGCGCTCCCATGCCATTTCCAGCGAGAGCCGAACCTCCTCCTTTGTGCCGACGCATTCAAACGGCTTATCCTCTCCGTCCAGCACAAGACCGTCCAGCATTGAGGACAACTCCGCCTTTTCAAGCATATTGCACCCGAATATTCTCACCAACTCGTCATCGTCAAGGAACGCCGCCAGCAGGATATACACATAAAGGCACTTTGCGCAGTTACAGCACCACGAATTTGTCTTGCTGCCGAGATTACAGCTCTGGAATATCCCGAAATACTGCGGATATTTCACGAACTCCCTCGCTATCTGCCACTCGCTCCACGGACGCAGCAGGCTGAAATATTCCGGGCAGCGCCGATAATCGCCGCCGAAGCTGCGCTCGCAGTATTCCCGAAAATCACGCTCGAACTCCGTGGATTTGCTGTACTGGTGATTTATCGCCGTACCCTCCACATAGCTTTCGTTTGCGCTACTCTCGTTGGAAAGCGCGATATATTTCAGCCCGTGAACACATGCCGCAAGCTCCGCAGAAAATGCCACCACCGCCGAAAACGGCGTGTGTCCGTTGAGATAGCCCAGCCCGTTTAGTTCCAGAAGCTGCTTGTCGATTGTGCGCCGAGGGGCTATTATACGGTTTTCGGGAATTCCAGCGGCCGCAGCGCAGCCAAGCGTAGCTCCCCTTGGGTTGATGATGTACGCAGAGATATCGGCGCCCGCCTTCTTCAGCAGTTCCAATGTCACAACGCTGTCCTTGCCGCCGCCTATCGGCACGAGTATTCCCGAAAGTGAATTATCTCGGCGGGTAAGCGGCTGCTCCTCGGGTGCGTTTATTGTCATGAAGCTCTCGAAATCAGGCGATATCCCGTTGCGGTAGAAAAACTCGCCAAGTCCGTTGAAGTACAGCTTCTTCCACCACCGCTTCTCCCATTCGGAAAGTCCTCCGGCATATATCTCCACCGTCGGCGGACATGCGCATTTCCAGTAGGACACAAGCTCCGCCATGCCGAGAGAAAACGCTGTTCTGTCCGCAAGCTCCCGGTCATATTCCAGTTCGCCGAATTTCTCAGGGAACACCCACTGCGGATAAAAATGGTACTCGTCTATCGAAAAGTGGAAACGCAGCACAGTTCCGCCGTCCCGCTCCGAAAACTCATAGCTGTGATAAATAAAGCTGCCGTGCTTATGCCGCAGCTCTTCATAAAGGCTCATAAGCCCCTCCGTTATGCGTGATGGTTGCGCAGGTCGTATTTCTTCACAAATGCGTCAATGCTGTCCTCGCTTCTGCGGTCAAAGCTTTCCTCGCAGGGAATGAGCGACCAGTATTCCGTGATTTGCAGCGCCTCGCCGTTTTTAAGCTGCTTTATCTCTCCGAGGCTCTCACATTCGAGGAAGATACCGTTTGTGAAGGTTTCAAAATTGCAGCCGTAATCGGGATATTCTCCGTTAATATTCATGTTGAAATTCTTGAGGAAAATCTGTCCGTGATTTACTACCGCCGCCCAGCCGTCCTCGTTGTTTATGCCGATTTTGAACTTGGTGGGAGCGCCCTTTACCTGCTGCAAAGTCCCGTACCTGTTTGACAGGAAAAAGCGGTCGTCGTTTATATCCGAGTAGCTCCAGAAAACGTTCCTGCGGTTGGAAAGCAGACCGTTGTCCGCCGTGCTCTGCGGAAATATCTCCACACCGCCCGCCGCACATACGGTCAGCGCCCACGGAGCAAGAGTGACTATTGCGCCGGAAACGTTCTTTACCTCATGATAAAGTTCCACCTGCGTACCCTCGTCCGCCAGCCTGTACACCAGCTTATGCTGCTGCCCTGTGCGTGTTGCCGGAGGTATTAGGGTTATTTCGCCGCCGTTTACCGTGTATTCCACCGGCTCGTTATCCGGCACATAGCTGTGGGGGTAGCTTTCCGGGCTGCTCCAGAGCCTATGTCCGCCGTATATGTACCATGTCTTGTCTTTGCCGAAATATTCTTTCAGTTCATCCGAGCCGTCCTGAAATTCCCGGTCGATATCCTCCAGAAGCATGTTCTCCCTGCCGTTCAGACAGTAGGATATTATGCGAGGACCTACGTCCACGGTAATGATTACGCTCGCAGTGCCGTTATCCAGCTTCACGCAGCGCCCGAAATTCTTGTAGCTTATTTCCGTTGATGTGACCATTTTATGTTCCTCCGTTGATTTGTATGTATTTGCCGCAAGCCGGAAAATCCCCGCTGCGGCTTTCCCAACGATTTTCAGTCGGGAATTATTATCGGCTTTGCCGTAAAATCGGCGCCGCACGCCCTCGGCTTCTCAAGCGCCAGCGACCATATGTCGCAGCAGCGCGACTGAAAAGCGCCCTGCCTGTGCGCTTCACGAGAGGTATCCATCAGCGCTCTCAGCGAGGTGTCCAGCGGAAGAGGGCAGCCGGCAGCTTTTGCCGCGGAAAGTATCTCACGCCCTCGGGAATTCATGCCGAGAATTCTGATATATGCGTCCGGCTCTCGCAGCATTTTCTTGTCGATATCGAGAAAGGCGCACAGCACCGCACGGCGTACTCTTGCCAAAGTAAAGCGCTTGGTTTTCGTAAGAAAATACAGCTCGTCAAGTCCCGCCGCCTTTCTTACAGCCTTATAAAGCCGCTCGCCAAGCCCCTGCGCAGCATCGTACACCTCCGAGAACTCCTCCGGCTTCATCATGCGCAGCTTTGCAAGTATTGCCGTTTCCAGCCGCCTTATATCCGCCGCCGGTTCGTTTGTCACGGGAGCGAACTGCGAATAGTCCTCGCCCGAAAGTATGCGCTTTCTTATCAGCGACGCACTGGCGAACCGCTGCGACTGCTCCTCGCTGTCGTGATCCGCTCCCTCCCGCCGTATCGTTACCGGCACAACGGAGCTTCCGATGTCGTCCAGCGCCTTGATATATTCCACCGCAAGGGTATTGTTGGGCGAGCTTATGGTTTGGTATACATCATCGGTGTAAAACTTGTTCACCGCCTGTGCCAGCGCAGCGGGATAGCTTTTACCTCCTGTCATCTGCGTCTGAAAATATTCCGAATGAACCGCATACTCCACTGCGCCTGCCGCCTCACGCAAAGCGTCCACGCTTCCGCACTCGCTGCCGAAGGACAGCATATCCACGCAGCCCAGCGCCGAAATAATTCCCACCGCACCCCGTGCAAAGCCCTCCGCCGCACAAAGACTGTATTTCACGGGCAGTTCCAGAACCAGATCCGCACCGTTTTCCAGTGCGGTACCCGCACGGCTGAACTTGTCAAACACCGCAGCGTCGCCTCGCTGAGTAAAATCGCCGCTCATTACCGAAACGATATGCGTCGCTCCCAGCCGCCTTGTCTGCTCAAGCTGGAATTTATGCCCGTAATGAAACGGATTGTATTCACAGATAACCGCCGCCGTTTTCATAAGAAGCCACCTTTCAAAGTATCAGCACTTATCTTATTTTACACCAAAACCACATTAAAATCAACATTTTTTCAAAAAAGACTTGATTTTTTTATCCGAAAGTAATAAAATAATATTGGTATATGGCAAAATATCGCATTTTGCGTCAGTCTGCCGATAAAGGCTCATCTTCTGCTGCGCTTTTCTCAGCACCCTGAAATTCTAAAACGAGAAAGGAAATAAAAAACAATGAAGATCCTTGTAATCAACGCAGGAAGCTCCTCGCTGAAATATCAGCTTATCAGCATGGAGGACGAAAGCGTTATCGCAAAGGGAAACTGCGACCGTATCGGAATTGACGGCCACATCAAGCACACCACCTTTGACGGAAGAAAGGTAGAGGCTGACTGCAGCTTCCCCACCCATACCGAAGCCTTTGAGAAGCTGGTTGAGGTTCTCACCTCCGGCGAGGGCAAGGTCATCGACAGCATGAGCGAGATTTCTGCGGTAGGTCACAGAATAGTACAGGGCGCCGAGATATTCAGCAAGACAACGCTGGTAACAGACGAGGTTATCCAGCAGATAGACGACCTGTCCGAGCTTGCTCCCGTACATAATCACCCGCATGCACTGGCGCTGAGAGCCTGCAAGAAGGTTATTCCCGCAACGACTCCGCAGGTGGTTGTATTCGACACCGCTTTCCATTCCACAATGTCCGAGAAGGCTTTCATGTACGGTCTGCCCTATGAGTGCTACGAAAAGCTGCATGTAAGAAAGTACGGTTTCCACGGCACCTCTCACCGCTTCGTTACACAGGCGCTTGCCGACGCACTCGGCAAGGATATAAAGGATCTCAAGATCGTTTCCTGCCATCTCGGAAACGGCTCCTCCATCACTGCGGTAGAGGGCGGAAAGTCTATCGATACCTCCATGGGCTTCACTCCTCTTGACGGCGTTATCATGGGTACACGCTGCGGCAGCGTTGACCCCTCCGCAGTTACTTTCGTTGCAAACAAGCTGGGGCTTTCTCCCAGCGAGATGAGCGACTATATGAACAAGAAGTCCGGTTTCCTCGGAATATCCGGAATTTCCAGCGACAACCGTGATATAAGCGACGCCGCAGAACACGGCGACAAAAAGGCGAAGCTCGCAGGCGAAATGCTCCGCTATGAGATAAAGAAGTTCATCGGCTCATATGCGGCGGTCATGAACGGACTTGACGCAGTTATCTTCACCGGCGGCATCGGTGAGAACTCCGACGATGTCCGTGCGGACGTATGCCATAACATGGAATATCTTGGCATTAAGCTTGACGACGCAGCAAATACCGGGCTGAGAGGAAAGCTTCAGAGAATTTCCGCTCCCGACAGCAAGGTAGAGGTATGGGTAGTTCCCACAAACGAGGAACTTCTTATTGCGCGTGACACCAAGGCTCTTGTCGAGGGTCTGTGATAATTCCGCAAAATAAACACCGTATCCGCAGCCGTTTGACTGCGGATATGTTTTACAACGGATTATTTGGGAGGTGAGCGCCGTGAAAACGTTTTATATGATACTTCTGTTTCTTTCCGGCGGATATCTGATTCTCCAGCTGGCGGTTCACCTTCTTTTCGGACGTGAGCTGTTCCCAAATTCCGGCGAATTGTTTGAACACACAAAAAGCCGTGTGGAATTGCAGACGATATTCCCGAAAAATATCCTGCGGCTGGTGATTTTTATCTTCGTAGGCTCGCTAATCGGGCTTCTTCTGGAAACCGTCGGAGTGGTAAGCTGGCTGGGTTTTCCCTGCGCAGTCGCCGGAGGACTTGCGTTCAACTTTCTGCTCAGCACCGCAATATCTCCCCTTTACCTGAAGCTGCAAAAAAAATCCTGTCCCACCGAAAAGGAGCTTGAGAACCTTGAAGGTGTTGTGACCGAGGATATCACCCCCGACATGTACGGCGAAATAAGCGTGAAGCACGGCGGCAAGCCGTACTATTTCCGTGCGGTATCCGCAAACGGCAGAGAGCTTCCTGCGGGTACGGACATAATAGTGATATACAGCGAGGACAGCGCCTGCTTTGTTGAGTCAAAGGACAGATTTTTCGATGTTTTGTTTGACGAAGAGTTCAATGCCGAAGAGATCGCAGCCGCCGAACTGCCGGATAACAAGCCGAAACAGACGGAACAGACGGAAACAGCTGATAACGAAATCGGGAGGGCGTAATTATGAACGTGATAGTATTTGACATCGGCGGCACGCTGATGGAATATGTGAACATGCCCAATGTGTGGATAGACTACTACGAAAGCGCTTTCCGGCATGTCCGCGAAAAGCTGCGGCTGCCGCTGACGGACGAGCGGCTGGCCGCTTCCGTGGAGGTTCTCAGACAGTACAATCCACGAGTGAAATACCGTGAAAAGGACTACTCGCCGGAACAGATATTCGGAGATGCCGCAGCCGAGTGGGATTTCCCGTTCAAGCTTGAAGAGGTGATTTCCGTATTTTTCGAGGACATGAAACTTACTCCGCTTATTTATCCGGAAACTGTCCCCACTCTGGAACGGCTGCGGCAGAACGGTTGGAAAATTGCTTCGCTGACCGATGTAGCCACCGGAATGCCCGACAGTCTGCACAAAAGCTACTTCCCCGAGCTTATGCCGTATTTTGACTTATATGTATCCTCCCAGAGCTGCGGCTATCGCAAGCCTAACCCCGCAGGGGTACATCTGATTGCGGAGCATTTCGGGGCTGACGAGAAGCGGTTCATTTTCGTCGGAGATGAGCCGAAGGATATTAAAACCGCACAGAATGTCGGCTGCCGTTCGGTGCTTATTGACAGAAAGAACCGAAATTTACAGCTCGGACAGGATTTCACGATAAATACGCTTGACGAACTCCTGCCGATATGCGGGGACTAAAACGTACAATATGTAAGGGGGTATTTCACCCCCTTTATATTATTCTTCCATCTGCTTGCCGAAATACATTGCGGCAGCCTGTACCAACGCACTCTGTTCGCTTGTGGCGAATTCGTTGTCGTCACCGGAAAGCATGATAACAGCGCCGTTCACATCGCCCTGCGAAAGTATCGGAGAGCAGGCTATGGCGTAACGGTCTATTCCCTCAATGGGATTGAGCAGTTGATCCTCCCTGCTGCGGTAAACGTGACTTCTCCGCTGTTCGATAAGATCCTCCAGCGAGCCTGATACACGCCGCTCGATCACCTCTTTTTTAGCCATTCCCGAAACTGCGATAACATGATCCCGATCGCATATCACCGCCGGGCAGCCGCCCACCTTTGAGAGCACGTCGGCGTACTGCGACGCCGTGCATGATATTTCGCCCACAGGTGAATATTTCTTGAAAATGACTTCTCCGTCGGGACTGGTGTATATTTCAAGCGGGTCGCCCTCGCGGATACGCATGGTGCGGCGGATCTCTTTAGGGATAACGATACGTCCGAGGTCGTCTATCCTGCGGACTATTCCTGTTGCTTTCATATATTAATTCCTCCGTTGTTTTTTTTACTATGCAGCATTTCTTACTGTGCAGGTATTGTCTGCTTTTTCCGTACATTTATTCATTATCTTTCGACAAAATTCTTCGGCGGCAGTGCATATGATTGTCTTAGAGCTCGTTCTCATAATAATATGATAATATTTCTCATGAACATTTGCTGCTGAAATGTCTATGAGAATTACGCCAAAGCGATGATACATGTAAGTATGTCAATGATATTGTACACGAAAGACAGAAAGAAATTCGAGAGGACGCATGTGGCAGTTATTATAGCTGAAAAATGATTTTATTCCAAGAATCAAGCAAGTAAATCCGAACTATTATTTCCGCTACATGAAACGCTTGCTGAAATTCTCAAAGAGGAAATGAAAAAACGCATGAAGGGCGGAATTTATCACCATGTTCAGATTGAACTAACCTACAACTCCAATCATATTGAGGGCAGCAGATTGTCCCACGACCAGACTCGTTACATCTACGAAACAAACACAATC
>CAYRLM010000023.1:0-17845 GCA_964425035.1 uncultured Ruminococcus sp. | reverse complement strand
CGAAGCTGCCCGAATAGCACAGCGCAAAGCCGTAGCAGTCGCCGTAATCCTCGGTAGCCTTATGGTCCGCTATGGCGATGAAGTTGTTGTGAGCGTGACTGGTTGAGCCTCGGCAGCTGTCTACAAGCTGCTTGCCGAAGTGCAGGGGATTGCGCTGCACATGGCGCTCTCTCGCCCAAGTGCCGTACAGGGTTATCATGTCGTAATCCTTGCTGTCAAGCTCCACGCATGTCGAAAGAAGTCTGCGCAGCTCTATGGGGTCTGCGCCGCCGTTTTTCACCTTAACGGAACGGGTGATTACGTCCAGCTTCTCGAACACGCTGTATTGCAGGGTTATTTCAAGCCCGTTGTGGGGGTCTTTGCAGTAAACCTCAAGGCTTGTTACCTCGTCGTCGCTGTTGGCATAGGTTGCGGGAAGCCCCTTGAGCTTCTTTTTGCCCCTGAATATGGCGTAGCTGTCGAAGTAACACTCGCAGGCGCTCATGCCGTATTTGTCCATAAGCTGCATACACGGCTCTCTGAAATCCGCAACGCCGCTGGTCGGGAACTCGATAGCCGCGCAGTCGAAGGAATGCGGGCCCATGCCGTCGTGGGTGGAGGGGACGAAAGGCTCGTCGTTCGGGATACGCAGCATATGCGTGATATCCGTTTCGGGAATGTACGCACCGTAATACAGGTGAAGCAGGTTTTTGGAATCGGTGACATGGAAAGCATAGGTGGTATTGGGGGTGTCAAGCTTGAAAACACGCTTTTGCTCATCGTAGATTATTGGCATGGGTGTACCTCACTGAAATATTTTTTCCGTAATATCGGATAGTTTAAGTATAACATATTCGGGAGGATTTTTCAAGGGCAATAACGCAAATTGTTGCGGCGGGACGGCGGTGCGGATTGGTGCGAAGAAGAAACCCCCTGCCGAGTGCGGCAGGGGAGAGGGATTGTTGATTTGGTTTTCATGTAATTCAGCTGTTGATGGCGTCATAAAGCTCATAAATGTCATCGTATGTGTATGTTTTGCCTTTGTAGGTGACTTTGATGTTTTCACAGCCGGCAAATGCACTATAATCAGTATATTCAACATTCTCAGCATCGGCTTCATCATTCCAATAACCATCACTATCATTCCGATAACCATCACTAGCAATGTGAGTCACACTGTCGGGTATTGTGATAGTTGTCAGACCGGTACAGCCATAAAATGCCTCGTCATCGATTTCGGTTACACCGTCCTGTATATATACCTGCTTTAAGTCTGCCCCTGTGTAGTAACCGGGATTAAGATTGGGGGTAATGTTATAATATTGCAGATATTGTCCATCAACAGTTATAGACTGTAACGTACCCGGAATAATCAGCTCGGTTACAAACGAATCGCTGAGGTCTGCGTCCACCACGGGTTCTCCGTCAATGGTTTCGGGGATTCTGATCGTACTGCTGCCGCTGTATCCCGTAATCTTGATACCGCCGCCATAGTCGTCGGTGTGTTTATATGTGAACATCGAAACCGGGGTTTCGTCGATAGCAGGAAGCACCTCAAACACAGCCGTATAATTCACCGTCGTATAATTTGCCGCCAACGATATTTCCTGTTCTTCGGCAGTGAGGGTTTCTTCGCCGCTGATTTTGCTGTCAAAGACTGCGTCTGCCGTGCTTATCGCCGAAATTGCCGAAGAGCTGTCGTCGTCTGCGGTTGTGTTTTCAACCTCCGACAGTACGCTGTCTGCCACATCACTGACCTCGCTCTCGTTGACCGAGGTTTCTCCGCTGCCGCACCCCGTGAGCGATAAAATCGCTATCGCCGCCGCAAACACAAAACTGATTTTCCTTTTCATTGCTAAATTTCCTTTCATGTTTTTTGGGGAATTTCCTATCTGATTATACCACTAAATAACAATGTAAATCAATGTCGTTTATTGCCTAACGGTGACATTAGTACGGTGAGATTTGTTATATATAATGCACAAGAAAATATCTGCCGGGCGGGGTGATAATCGAATTTTATCGGAAACAAGCTTAATATCTGCAGAAATACATTCCGCCGGATTTCGGTCTGCCTGCCGGCGCTTTTTACCGATAACCGCTGCGGCGCAGAATGTTTTTTGCCGTTTACCCCTTGAAATGAAAGCGTTTCTGTGATACAATATTAAAGTAATTATACTGACCGGAGGGCGGAATATGATAAGAGAGGTGCGCATAGACGAATACAGGCAGCTTATGGAGCTGTATCTTCATCTTCACGAAACGGAAATTCCCCCGGAGGAGCTGTCGGAGGAACTGTGGGAGCGGCTGGTGAACGACCCGGACTACCGCCTTATAGTCGCCGAGGAGGACGGCAGACTGGTTTCCACCTGCACCTGCATAATAATCCCGAACCTCACCCGAGGGCTTCGCCCCTTTGCTCTGGTGGAAAATGTCGTCACCCGTGCGGACTGCCGCAGACGAGGATTTGCCGCAGCCTGCCTTGACTATGCCCGAAATATCGCAATAAGCAGGAACTGCACACGGCTCATGCTGATGACAGGCTCCAAGCTGGAAAGCACTCTGAAATTCTATGAGCGGTGCGGTTACAGCCGAACCGACAAGACAGCCTTCACGCAATGGCTTACCGAACACTGAAAACAACCGAAAAATAACCGAAAGGAAAACAAATCATGAACATAAAACCTCAGAAGGGAATGCAGGAATATTTACCGGAGGCTGCGGCGCAGCGCGACCGCCTGATGAACATTATTCTCGACACCTACACCGCCGGCGGCTTCACACGCATTTACACCCCGGCTATCGAGAGCGCCGAGAACCTCGACAAAAGCGACGGCGGCGATAATCTGAACCTCATCTTCCGCATAATGAAGCGCGGCGACAAGCTTGCCGACGCTCTTGCAAAATCCCCGGTTGACGAAAAGGAGCTGTGCGACCTCGGTCTGCGCTATGACCTGACCCTGCCGCTTTCCCGCTATTACGCAAACAACCGCAACAGCCTGCCGTCGCCGTTTAAGTGCATTCAGATAGACAAGGTGTACCGTGCGGAAAGACCGCAGCGAGGCAGGCTCCGCGAATTTGTGCAGTGCGATATCGACATACTCGGCTCGGACTCGTGGTGCTGCGAAATAGAGCTTATTTCCGTCACCGCAAGGGCGCTGTCCAAAATCGGCATAGGCGAATTTACCGTGCGTGTCAACGACCGCAGGGTACTGAGAAATTCCCTGCTTACCATGGGTTTCCCCGAGGAGTCGCTCGATACCGTGTCGGTAAGCTTCGACAAGCTGGACAAGATAGGCGCGGATGGCGTTGCGGCGGAGCTTCTCGAAAAGGGTATGCCGGAGAACGCCGTGAGCAGCCTTTCCGGGCTTCTCGCAAAGGGAAAGCTTACGCTGGACGACATGGCGCAGTACTGCTCGGAGGACGCAAAGGAAACGCTGGAGCAGCTGCGCACCATCATTGAAACCGCCGACAGGCTTTCCGACGATTACACCGTCGAATTCGACCCGTCGCTTGTCAGAGGTCAGGGCTACTACACCGGTACGGTGTTCGAGGTGACAAGCAAGCAGTTCGGCGGCACTGTCGCAGGTGGCGGACGTTACGACAATCTCATAGGCAGATTTACCGGGGATACGGTGCCGGCAGTCGGCTTCTCCATAGGCTTTGAGCGTATTTTCTCCATCGTCGTCGAAAACAATATCCGTCTTGCGGGAAGCAGGAAGAAAACCGCGATACTCCACAGCCCCGAAGCAATTCTGGAGGCTATTGCGAAATCCGATGAATTACAGGCGGAAAGCGACGTCACGCTTATCGCCGCAGCCAACCGCAAAAAAGCCGACAAGGCTTACTCAAAGGCGAAGCAGCAGGGCTTTGACGAGATAATAAAGATAGGGCTGTAAGAGGAAAGCTATGAAGAAACAGTTTCTTGAAATAGGAAAAATAGTCGCCGCACAGGGTATCCGCGGAGAAGTACGGGTGCAGTACTACTGCGACAGCGCAGAGGTGCTGTGCAGCTTCGACACGCTTTATCTTGACGGCGGGAAAACCCGCATGAACGTTGTTCGGGCGTTTCCTCACAAAAACGTCGTGGTGATGAAATTCGAGGGGACAAACTCTATCGAACAGGCACAGCCGCTGATAGGAAAGCTGCTGTATCTCGACCGCAGCGACGCCGAGCTTGAGGAGGGTCTTTACTTCATTCAGGACATTATCGGGCTGACGGTTAAGGACGCAGACAGCGGCGCGGTCTACGGGAAAATCACCGACGTATACCAGAACGGTGCGAGCGACGTGTATTCCATTCGCCGCGAGGACGGCAGGGAGCTTATGTTCCCCTGCATTGACGAGGTGGTACTCAGCACGGATATCGACAAGGGCGAGATGATAATCCGTCCGCTGCCGGGGCTTTTCGACGATGAGGATTGATATTGCCACGCTGTTCACGGAAATGTGCGACAGCGTGCTTCGGGAAAGCATAGTGGGCAGGGGCATAAAAAACGGACATATCGAGATATACTCGCACGATATCCGCAAATATACCGAAAACAAGCACCGCCGTGTGGACGACAAGCCCTACGGCGGCGGCACGGGAATGCTCATGCAGGCGCAGCCCGTTTTTGACTGCATATCCGCAATAAAGAGCCGCTGCGAGGGCAGCCCGCGAATTATATATATGTCGCCGCAGGGCGAAACGCTGACGCAGGAAAAGGTTCGGGAGCTTGCCGCCGAGCCTTGGCTGATACTTCTCTGCGGTCATTACGAGGGCATAGACCGTCGTGTGCTTGACGAGCTGGAGGCAGAGGAGCTTTCTGTCGGGGATTACGTCCTGACGGGCGGCGAGCTTCCTGCGCTTATCGTTGCGGACGCCGTGGCGAGATTACAGCCGGGAGTGCTGCCGAACGAGGACGCATACAGCATTGAGAGCCATTACAACGGGCTTCTCGAATATCCGCAGTACACACGTCCGGAGGAATGGCACAGGCGTAAGGTTCCGGAAGCGCTGCTCACGGGCGACCACAGAACCGTTGCCGAATGGCAGCGGAGGGAAGCGCTAAGAGTTACCGCACAAAAGCGCCCGGATATGTACGAAAAATTCATAACCGAGCAGCATGAGCGGCTGTGGAGCGCATTTCTTTCAGATAAGGGAATGCCGCAGGAAACTCGGTGCAGCGGCGCATTTCGTTTCGGCGAAACAGACGCTGAAGCCGACAGGCTGCTGAAGCTTGCGCTCAGAGGAAAAAAACGTGCGCACACAAGCGTTCTGCATGAATTGCAGCTAATGGGCGAAAAGCTGCCGGAGCGCGGCGAATACAGAATAGCCGTCGACAGCGGCGGCATTGGCAGGTGCGTTGTACAGACGTTCCGTGTGACCGTGCTGCCTTTCTGCGAGGTAACGGAGGAGCTGTGCCGCCGAGAGGGAGAGGAAAGCTCCGCTGAGGAATGGCGAAGCAGGCACCGCACATTATTCCTCATTTCTGGAGAACGCCGAGGATATGACTTCAACGAGGAAACGCCTGTTGTTTTTCATGAATTCAGGCTGCTGTATAAATATCGCGAGGAATAAACTATGACAAAAAATGCATTCATTGCAATAACAGGGCGTGCCAACGCCGGAAAATCCTCGCTGACAAATCTTCTTGTCGGCGAAAAGGTATCAATCGTCAGCGAAAAGCCGCAGACCACTCGCAACCGCATAAACGGCGTGCTGACTGCGGGCGATATCCAGTATGTGTTTATCGACACTCCCGGAATGCACAAGCCGAAAACCAAGCTCTCCGAGCATATGGTGAAATCCATCAGGCAGAGCGTTGATGATGTGGACTGTGCGATACTCATGGCGGACGTCACCAAAAAGCTGTCCTCAATCGAGCAGGATCTTATACGCAGCTTCGCCTCGAGAGGAACCGCAGTAGTTCTTCTGCTGAACAAGGTTGACCTTATCAAGGACAAGAGCGAGCTGCTGAAAATTATCCAACAATATTCCGAGCTGTACGACTTCGAGGAGATAATCCCGATATCGGTGAAAAACCGCATAAACACCGACAAGATACTTCCCGTGCTGGAGCGCTTCGCCGTCGAGGGGGAGCATTTCTTCCCCGACGATATCGCCACAGACCGCACCGAGCGCTTCATGTGTTCCGAGATAGTCCGCGAAAAGATACTCCGTGTAATGCAGGAGGAAATACCTCACGGCACGGCGGTGGACATTGAGAAATTCAAGAGCCGCATGAAGGGCGATACCGAGATAATCGACATCAGCGTTGTGATAATCTGCGAAAAGGAGAGCCACAAGGGAATGCTCATCGGCAAGGGCGGCGAACGGCTCAAGCAGATAGCTTCGATGGCACGCACGGATATGGAGGAGCTTCTCGGCGCAAAGGTAAATCTCCAATGCTTCGTCAAGGTCAAGGAGGACTGGAGAAACCGAGAGCGAGTTATATCCGACCTCGGAATGTACGAGCAGGATTGATTTCGTGCTGCAAAGGAGGTACGGCAATGCTGTTCACCTATGACGGAATTGTTGTCGGGCGGCGCGAGATAGGAGAAAACAGCTGTTTTCTCGATATCCTCACCGACGAGCAGGGCATAATAGAAGCCACTGCGCACGGCGTAAAAAAGATTAACAGCTCGCTGCTGGGTTCGTGCGGGCTGTTTTCCTATGCGACCTTCTGTCTGAACAAGACAAAGCTGCGGTATACCGTAAATTCCGCAAAGCCAAAGCGCAGCTTCCACGAACTTGGCAGCGACATCGAGAAGCTGGCGCTTGCCTCGTATTTTGCGCAGGCGGTGAAGTTCTGCACGCCGCAGGAGCAGGCGCAGGACAGTCTGGTGCGCTTTTTTGCGATAGCCCTTTACGAGGCGGAAAGGGCGCAGACCGCCGCAGGCTTATCCTGCGTCAAGGCGGCGTTCGAGCTGCGTTATTCCTGCATGCTCGGGTATTTCCCCGACCTCAGGGGGTGCAGCAACTGCGGCACATTCGAGCATGAGGAGATGTTCTTCCTGCCGGACAGCGCAGAGCTTATCTGCGGCGACTGCTTCGACAGGGAGTATCAGGGGCGCTGCTGCCTCATAACCCCGGAAATGCTTGCCGCTATGCGGAATATCGTTTACGCTAAAACGGATCGCGCATTCAGGTTTACACTGTCAGAAAACGGTGCGGCTATGCTTGGAAGGGTAACGGAGCAATATTTTCTGAACCGCACGGAACGCTCGTTCACGGCGCTGGATTATTTCAAAAGTATCAGAATTTTGCCTGATAATGTCATATAAACAATATTTTACACAGTTTATTTTTTACACTTTCAACAAAAATACTTGCATTTCAGAAAAATATATGTTATAATTGACACAGAGGTTTCATTTCATCAAGATAGGTGGTGTAGTTATGAGCAGGATTCCCGAAAAAGACAAACAGCTTTTCATAGACATGCTGAATCAGGACAAGCATGCTCTTCACTTTATGTGGGACTGCACTGCCGGCACTGTTTCCACAGCTGGCAGCAGCCTTTTTGACGGCATATCCGGCGACCCGCTCGATTATATGATTGAAAGCGGACTTATTGATGAACAGTATTTGCCGCAGTTCACGGTGTTCAGTTCCCGTATCGAGGAGGGTATAATCTCGGGCACCGACCGCAGCAGCCTCAGCGTTGATATCCGTATGAAATTCGACCCCGACGGCGATTTTGAGCTGTGCGGACTGTTTGCGAACTTCCTTAGGGACGACAACGGGAAAATTATCGCCGTACACGCAACCGTTCGTCCCTATTCTCCAAAGGAAACAGCCAACCGCAGGATACTCACCGTTTTCACCTCAGACCGTGCGCCGCAGATATTCATTCAACAGGTCACCGAAATGATGGCGCAGCACCCGGACGAGGAGATAGCGTTCATACAGTTCGACATTGAGCGTTTCAGTCTGATAAACGAAAGATACGGAGTTGAAGCGGGAGATGAGCTGCTGGCATTCCTGACGGAAACCCTCGGGCTTATATGCAGCGATCAACAGCCCTACATCAGGCTTACCGCCGATGTCTTTATGGTGGTGACACCGTTCACGGACGACAAGCAGCTTCTGGATTTCATTCACCGCACGGAAAGCCTGCTCTCCGGCTTCAAGGATATGGAATACCGCCTGATATTCGGCGTTGCGATTGCGGAGGACAGGACGCTCCACACCCGTAAGCACGGCGACAACGCCGGCATTGCAAGACACTCGGTAAAGGGCAACGCTCTGAACAACATAGGCTTCTACAACGGCAGAATGAAAACCGAGTTGCAAAAGAAGCAGACGATAGAAGAGGAAATGAAGGTCGCCCTGCTGGAAAATCAGTTTGTGATGTTCCTCCAGCCGAAATACAGCATATCCACCGGGAAAATAATCGGAGCGGAAGCCCTTGCACGCTGGATACACCCCAAAAAGGGAATGATATCCCCGGCGGATTTTATCCCGGTATTCGAGGAAAACGGCTTTATTCTGAAGCTGGATCAAATCATCTGGGAAAGCGCCTGCCGCAAAATACGCGACTGGATAGCCGCAGGTATTGAGCCTGTGCCGATATCCGTGAATATTTCAAGAGAATACATACACAGCTTTGACGTTGTAAGCTTCATGACGGAGCTTGTGAAAAAATATGACATTCCGATAAAGCTCCTTGAGCTTGAAATAACCGAAACCACGGACGCACAGGGAGTTTCGGATATAGTCAGCCAAATGAAGGACAACGGCTTCACAATGCTGATGGACGACTTCGGCTCTGGCTATTCGTCGCTTAACATGCTGAAAACCACTAAGTTCGACGTGCTGAAAATCGACCGAGAGTTTCTGTCGGAATTTATGGACAGCGGACGTGGCAGAAAGATAATCTCCCACACCATCTCGATGGTGCAGGATATCGGTTTGGATATCATCGCAGAGGGCGTTGAAACAAAGGAGCAGGCGCAGTTCCTTAGCGACTGCGGCTGTGACGCAGCGCAAGGCTTCTATTACTCAAAGCCGGTATTTCACAAGGATTTTGACCAACTATTGACAGCCATAAACAAATAAACTAATCCCCGGATTATAAATCCGGGGATAATTTTTTATTTTTATTTTCTTATTTTCCGAACAGCTTCTTAAATCTCTCCATAGCCTCTGCGGTAAGCTCGTGAGTGCTGAATGCGGTAAGCCTGAACCAGCCGTCGCCGTTTGCGCCGAAGCCTGCGCCCGGAGTTCCCACCACCTGTATCTCGTTGAGCAGATAGTCGAAAAATTCCCATGAGCCCATGCCGTTCGGGGATTTCAGCCAGATGTACGGGGAATTAATGCCGCCTGTGTACTTTATGCCAAGCGTGTCGCAGGTATCCGAAATAATTCTTGCGTTCTCCTGATAGTAAGCGATGGTCGCCTTTGTCTGAGCCTGTCCCTCCGGGGTGAACACCGCCTCAGCCGCACGCTGTACGGGGTATGACACGCCGTTGAACTTGCTGCCCTGACGTCTGTTCCACAGGTCGGCTATTTTGACGTCCTCGCCTTTGCTGTTTTTCTGCACAAGCTCTTCGGGAACGATTGTATAGCCGCAGCGTGTGCCGGTGAAGCCTGCGGTCTTTGACAGAGAGCATATCTCGATGGCGCACTTCTTCGCTCCCTCGATGAGATAAATGCTTCTGGGAAGCTCCGCTTCGGTGATGAAAGCCTCGTACGCTGCGTCAAATATGATTACGGCGTTGTTTGCCAGCGCATAATCCACCCATTCCTTCAGCTGCGGTTTGGTGTAAACCGAGCCTGTGGGATTGTTCGGCGAACAGAGATAGATAATGTCTGCCTTAACGTCTTTCGGCGGCATTGCGGCAAAGCCGTTTTCCTCGGTGGAATCCGCAAAAACCACGGTGTTGCCGCTCATGATGTTGCTGTCAACATATACGGGGTAAGCGGGGTCGGTGACAACAACGGTGTTTCCCTCGCCGAAAATGTCGATAATGTTGCCGCAGTCGCTCTTTGCGCCGTCGCTGATGTGGATAACCTCGGGGTCAACCTCTGCGCCGAAGCTCTTATAATATCCGGCAACGGCATTGCGCAGGAAGTCATAGCCCGCACCGCTGTCCTCGTAGCCGCGGAATGTTTCTTTCACGCCCATCTCCTTTGCGGCTTTCACCATTGCGTCAACAACCGCGGGGGCGAGCGGCTGTGTAACGTCGCCTATGCCCATTCTGATGAGCTTTGCGTCCGGGTGAGCGGCGGAGTACGCCTTTACCCGCTTTCCGATATCAATGAAGAGATAGTTCTTCTTCAGATTAAAGAAATTTTCATTCAGCTTTGCCATTTTTCTGTTCCTTTCATAGTTCGTTTTTTATGACGATAACGCCTACATTATATTTTACTATATTAAAAGCGGTTTGTCAACGGATTTTTGGAACGTATCGCAAAACAGCCCTAAAAAAATGTTCCCGGCACGCATATCTTTTTTGTCGCAGTCCATATTCAAAAATTCGATTATCACCCCGCCCGGCAGATATTTTTTGTGCATTATATATAACAAATGTCACCGTACTAATGTCACTGTTAGGCAATAAACGACATTGATTTACGTTATTATTTAGTGGTATAATCAGATAGGAAATTCCCCAAAAAACATGAAAGGAAATTTAGCAATGAAAAGGAAAATCAGTTTTGTGTTTGCGGCGGCGATAGCGATTTTATCGCTCACGGGGTGCGGCAGTTCGGGAAATACAAGCAGCACGGAGAACGCTTCGGACGAAGCGCTCTCGCAGAGAGAGGACAACGGTTATGTGCCGTCAATCTTCGACAATTGGACGGAGGAGGAAGAAGCCGAAACCGCTTCGGAGGAATATCCGTCAATGTTTGACGTGCTTCCGTATATTGATGTTACGTCAGTTTCACAGTTCAAGTATGAATACAGCGGCAAAGACGGCGGCATGGCAATCACGGAATATAAGGGAACATCTCCAAAGGTAAGGATTCCCGATACAATTGACGGCGAGCCTGTGGTGACAGCCGACCTTGGCGACGCTGATATAACCGAGCTGATTATTCCGGATTCGTTAAAGAGTTTAACTTGCAATAATACTTATTTGCAATATTGTAATATTAGCCAATACGTTAGTCCGGCTAATGGCGGTGAAAATATAAATCAAGTATACATACCGTACGGTGTGACTAAAATCGTTGAACAAGCATTTTGCGACTGTACCGGTCTGACATCAGTCACAATACCCGGCAGTGTAACTGAAATCGGTTATTCGGCATTTTATGGCTGTACCGGTCTGACATATGTCACGATACCTAACGGTGTTACCGGAATCAATGATGCTGTATTTTCAGGCTGTACCGGTTTGAAATCTGTCGCAATACCCGCCAGTGTGACTGAAATAGGTGGGAATGCATTTCAGGACTGTACCGGTCTGACATCTGTCACAATACCCGACAGTGTGACTATAATCTGGTGGTCTGTATTTGAGGGCTGTACCGGTCTAACATCTGTAACGATACCCAACAGTGTGACTTACATCGGTTCTTCGGCATTTGAGGGCTGTACCGGTCTGACAACTATCACAATACCCGGCAGTGTGACTGAAATTGCGCGACTGACATTTAAGGGCTGTACCGGACTGACATCTGTCACAATACCAGACAGCGTAACTGAAATTGATAAATATGCATTTTATGGCTGTACCGCTCTTACTTCTGTCACAATACCCGACAGTGTGACAGAAATCGGTGATTCTGCATTTGATGGCTGTACCAATCTTACATCTGTCACGATACCCGACAGTGTGACTTACATTAGAGATGGTCGTAGTGCTTTTGACAATAAAGATCATAGTGCATTTTTGGGCTGTGAAAACATCAAAGCCACCTACAAAGGCAAAACATACACTTACGACAACATTGATGAGCTTTATGACGCCGTCAACAACTCAAACAACTGAATTACAACAATCTCTCCCCCTGCCGCACTCGGCAGGGGGTTCTCGTTTCACCGATATTTTTGCCGCTTTCACGGCAGGTTCTTTCACCGCACTTTTTCACGGCTATGCACAAAAATTTCAAAAAGCTATTGACAACGGTCAGATTTTGTGATATCATATCATCAATGACAAGGTTCGGCGGCGTCCAAACCGCACGGGCTTTACAATTGAATACGCCCTTACAAACCTACGAAGTGGAGATAAAAATGCTTGTTGCACTCCCAGAGAGCGGTCGTTGCTGAGAGTACCGCAGAACGCAGAGCATATCAAATGGACCACTGAGGGCGCAGTCAAAGGCGGTGTCCAAAGCCGCCGAGTATTCTGCGACGTTATGCAAGCGTTAATTGCAGGGATATGTTTGTATCCGGTGAGCGTGCGGCGGTTTTGCCGCAAATTAAGGTGGCACCACGGTGTAGTATACTCCGTCCTTAGAAGCAGAGGAACTCTGCATTTAAGGGCGGTTTTTTATTTTTCACGGGGCTTTCATCAGCCCGGAGAAAGGAGCAGACCATGCTTAAACCTACTCTTGAACAGGCGAAAGAGCTGACGGGATACAGCGTTATCCCGGTGTGCAGAGAGATACTTTCGGATTTCACCACGCCAATCGAGGTGCTTAAAAAGCTTCGTGCCGTGAGCCGTCATGTGTATATCCTCGAAAGCGTTGAAAATCAGGAGAAATGGGGCAGATACACGTTTCTGGGCTACAACCCGAAGCTTGAGATAACCTGCATAAACGGCGAAATGACCGTGAAAAACCTCCTCACAGGCACAACGGAGGTTTCCGAGCAGTCCCACCCGGCGAATTATATAAAGAAACTCATGGCGCAGTACAGCAGTCCGGCGCTGGAGGGCTTCCCCTCGTTCACGGGCGGACTTGTGGGGTACTTCTCATACGACTACATCAAGTACAGCGAGCCTACCCTGAAGCTCGACGCAGAGGACGAGGAGCATTTTAAGGACGTTGACCTCATGCTGTTTGACAAGGTTATTGCGTTCGATAATATACATCAGAAGCTTGTGCTGATAACCAATATTTCCTCCGAGAATATCGAAAGCGAATATGCCGCAGCCGAAAAAGACCTCGACGAAATGGAGCGGCTCATCAGGTACGGCACGCCTGCGGATATCCCTCGTGGAAGGCTTACCTCCGAGTTCCGCAAGCTGTTCGACAAGGAGCAGTACTGCGAGATGGTGGAAAAGGCGAAGCGCCACATCTATGAGGGAGATATCTTTCAGGTGGTGCTTTCCAACAGGCTTGACGCAGATTTTGACGGAAGCCTGCTCGACGCATACAGGGTGCTGAGGGCTACAAATCCCTCGCCGTATATGTTCTTCTTCTCCAGCGACGATATGGAGATTGCGGGAGCATCTCCCGAAACCCTTGTCAAGCTGGAAAACGGCGTGCTGCATACGTTTCCTCTTGCGGGAACACGCCCCAGAGGTGCGACGGACGAGGAGGACAGGCGGCTTGAAGCGGAGCTCCTGCGCGATGAAAAGGAGCTTTCGGAGCACAACATGCTGGTAGACCTCGGCAGAAACGATATCGGCAAAATAAGCAGGTTCGGCAGCGTCGAGGTGGAGAAATACATGAGCATAGAGCGCTATTCCCACGTCATGCACATAGGCTCGACGGTTCGGGGAGAGATACTTGAAAGCAAGTCGGCGCTGGACGCGGTGGACGCCATACTTCCCGCAGGAACGCTTTCCGGCGCACCGAAGCTCAGAGCCTGCGAGATAATAAACGAGCTTGAGAACAACAAGAGAGGCGTATACGGCGGTGCGGTGGGATACATTGATTTCCGCGGAAATCTCGATACCTGCATTGCCATAAGGCTGGCGTTCAGAAAGAACGGCAGGGTGTTTGTGAGAAGCGGTGCGGGAATAGTTGCGGACAGCGTCCCGGAAAACGAATTCAACGAGTGCATAAACAAGGCTAAGGCAGTCATGAATGCTCTCGCCATTGCACAGGAGGACAGTCTATGATACTTCTGATAGACAATTACGACAGCTTTTCGTATAATCTGTATCAGCTTATCGGCGGTATCAGCCCCGATATAAGGGTAATACGCAACGACGAGCTTACTGCGGAGGAAATACTGGCACTGAAGCCCTCGCACATTATCGTCAGCCCAGGGCCTGGCAGACCCTGCGACGCCGGCGTCTGCGAGGACGTAATCGGGGCGGCGGCAGGAAAAATACCGATACTCGGCGTATGTCTGGGACATCAGGCGATATGCGAAACTTTCGGCGCAGAGATAACCTACGCAAAAAAGCTTATGCACGGCAAGAAATCCATGACGCAGCTTGACACTCAAAGCCGGCTGTTCAAGGGGCTTCCCGAAAGGTGCGAGGTGGCGAGGTATCATTCGCTGGCGGCTTCGGAAAGAAATTTCCCGGATTGCCTTAAAATCACGGCGCGCACCGACGACGGAGAGATAATGGCGGTGGAGCATAAGGAATACCCCGTTTACGGCGTGCAGTTCCACCCCGAGTCTATACTTACACAGCACGGCAGACAGCTTGCTGAGAATTTTCTGGAGGTAACATTATGATAAAGGAAATGATTAAAAAAGCAGCGGACGGCGCAGACCTGACCTATGACGAGGCGGCGGCGGTCACACGGGAAATCATGACAGGAAACACTTCTCCGGCGCAGACTGCGGCATACCTTACGGCTCTGCATATCAAGGGCGAAACGGCCGACGAGATATCCGCCAGCGCTTATGTCATGCGTGACTGCGCCACTCCCGTGGATTATTCGGGCGAGGTGCTGGAGATAGTCGGCACAGGCGGCGACGGTTCAAATTCCATCAACATTTCCACGATATCTGCGCTGGTTTGCGCAGCCGCAGGCGTTAAGGTCGCAAAGCACGGCAACCGTGCGGCTTCCAGCAAGTGCGGCACTGCGGATTGTCTGGAGGCTCTCGGCGTGAATATTTCCGCCGATCCCGCCGGCTGCGTGAAGCTGCTTGACGAGGTTGGCATGTGCTTCCTGTTTGCGCAGAAGTACCACAGCGCAATGAAGTATGTGGGCCCCGTGCGCAAGGAGATAGGAATTCCCACGATATTCAACGTGCTGGGGCCGCTCACCAACCCGGCTCACCCTTCCTACCAGCTTCTCGGCGTGTACAAGCCTGAGCTTCTCGAGCCGATGGCGAAATCGCTGGTAAAGCTTGGCGTAAAGCGGGGAATGGCGGTGTACGGCACGGAAAAGCTGGACGAGATTTCCGTGAGCGCTCCCACCATGGTGCTGGAATTCAGCGGCAGCGAGTACAGAAGCTATGAAATAACTCCGGAGCAGTTCGGGCTAAAACGGCACGACAAGTCGGAGCTTGTCGGCGGCGTTCCCGAGGAGAATGCTGCGGCTGCCCGCCGTATTCTTTCCGGAGAGCAGGGCGCAGGCAGGGACGCAGTGCTGATGAATGCCGGAGCTGCTCTTCACATAGTAAAGGGCGTTACGATTGAAGAGGGAATAAAGCTTGCGGCACAAACTATCGACAGCGGCGCAGCGCTCGGCACTCTGGAAAAGTACGTTGCGGTATCCAACGAGGTGAAAGAATGATTTTACGGGAGATTGCCGACCGCACAAAGCAGCGTGTGGCTGACGAAAAGGCGGCGGTACCGCTTTCGGAGATGAAGAAGCGTGCGCTGGCTCTGGACGCAAACACGGGGTTTCCGTTTGCGAGGGCGCTCGGCGGCAGCGAAATATCCTTTATCTGCGAGGTGAAGAGGGCTTCGCCGTCAAAGGGACTTATCGCACAGGATTTCCCGTATCTCGATATCGCAAAGGATTACGAGGCGGCGGGAGCGGCGGCGATATCCTGCCTGACAGAGCCGTTCTGGTTTCAGGGCAGCGACAGTTATCTGAAAGAAATTGCGGCGGCGGTGAAAATCCCGGTGCTGCGCAAGGATTTCACGGTGGACGAGTATATGATATATCAGGCGAAAACGCTGGGGGCTTCCGCAGTGCTGCTGATATGCTCGATACTCTCTGCGGGACAGCTGGAGGAGTATCTGGACATTGCACATTCTCTTGGATTGTCGGCGCTGGTAGAGACTCATGACGAGGACGAGGTGAGCATGGCTATGGGCGTCGGCGCACGGATAATCGGCGTGAACAACCGTGACTTAAAGACATTCACGGTGGATATAAACAATTCCGCACGGCTGAGGAAGCTGGTGCCGTCGGAGATACTTTTCGTGTCGGAGAGCGGCATAAAGACCGCAGCCGATATCGAGGCGCTGCGCAGCAACGGCACCAACGCAGTGCTGATAGGCGAAACGCTGATGAGAAGTCCGAATAAAAAGGCAATGCTGGACGAGCTGAGAGGACGCTGATATGAAGATAAAGCTCTGCGGAATGTTTCGGGAATGCGATATCGATTATGCCAACGAAGCCATGCCGGATTATATCGGATTTATACTCGGCTTCCCGAAAAGCCACCGTAATATCGGGCGTGAAGCTGCGCAGCGGCTGCGTTCGCGGTTGTCCCCTGATATAAAGGCGGTGGGCGTTTTCGTGAACGCTCCCGAGGAAATATGCGCCGGGTATGCGGACAGCGGCATAATCGACGCAATACAGCTGCACGGCAGCGAGGACGCAGAATATATTCGGCGGCTGAGAGAGCTGACGGACGCACCCGTAATCAAGGCGGCGAAGATACGCACCCGTGATGATATCCTGCATGTGCAGGAGCTCGGAGCGGATTATGTGCTGCTGGACAACGGCACAGGCACAGGCGAGATGTTCGACCATTCGCTGCTTGACGGAGCTCAGATACATATGCCGTTCTTCCTTGCCGGGGGGCTTACTCCCGAAAATCTGCGGCAGACGGCGGAAAGCATTCGCCCCTACTGCGTTGACCTATCCGGCGGGATTGAAACGGATAAGGTCAAGGACAGAGAGAAAATGCTGGCGGCGGTGCGTATAATAAGAAGCTTGTAAGTTTTTACAGAAAGGAAAACCAAAATGGCAAAAGGACGCTACGGCGATTTCGGCGGACAGTATATCCCCGAAACGCTCATGAACGAGATACACAGGCTGGAGGACGCCTATGAATTCTACAAGAACGACAAGCAGTTCAACGATGAACTGAACACCCTGCTGCGGGAGTATGCGGGACGTCCGTCGCTGCTTTATTACGCCGAAAAGATGACGAAGGATCTCGGCGGCGCAAAGATATATTTCAAGCGCGAGGATCTGAACCACACAGGCTCTCACAAGATAAACAACGTGCTGGGACAGGCGCTTCTTGCGAAGAAGATGGGCAAGACCCGCATAATCGCAGAAACGGGAGCGGGTCAGCACGGCGTGGCTGCGGCTACCGCTGCGGCGCTCCTCGGACTTGAGTGCGAGATTTTCATGGGCAAGGAGGACACGATAAGACAGGCGCTTAACGTGTACCGCATGGAGCTTCTCGGCGCTAAGGTGAACGCTGTCACCACGGGAACCATGACCCTCAAGGACGCCGTAAACGAGGCAATGCGGGACTGGACGTCCAGAGTAGACGACACGCTGTATGTTCTCGGCTCGGTAATGGGGCCGCACCCGTTCCCGATGATAGTGAGGGATTTCCAGAGCGTTATCTCAAAGGAAGCCCGTGAGCAGATACTCGAAAAGGAGGGCAGACTTCCCACCGCCGTAATGGCGTGCGTGGGCGGCGGCTCGAACGCAATGGGCATGTTCTACAACTTCATCAACGACAAGGACGTAAGGCTTATCGGCTGCGAGGCGGCAGGACGGGGCGTTGATACCGGTGAAACCGCGGCTACCATCGCCACAGGCACGCTGGGAATATTCCACGGCATGAAGTCGCTGTTCTGTCAGAACGAGTACGGTCAGATAGCGCCCGTGTACTCCATCTCCGCAGGTCTGGATTATCCCGGAATAGGGCCGGAG
>CAYRLM010000022.1:13271-17934 GCA_964425035.1 uncultured Ruminococcus sp. | reverse complement strand
GACGAGCAGGTGTGCGACGCATTTCCGAACAAGATGATAAATATTCACCCGGCGCTGATACCGAGCTTCTGCGGCAAGGGCTTCTACGGGCTTCATGTGCATGAAGCGGCGCTGGCAAAGGGCGTAAAGGTTTCCGGAGCAACGGTGCATTTCGTCACTGCGGACTGCGACGCAGGGCCTATAATCCTGCAAAAGGCAGTTGAGGTGAAGAGCGGAGATACCCCTGAGATTCTCCAGAAGCGCATTATGGAGGAGGCAGAGTGGAAGCTGCTTCCGCAGGCGGTTTCGCTGTTCTGCGAGGATAGGATCGTTGTGAAGAACGGCGTTGCCGAGGTTCTCCCATGAACGAGAGCAGATTTACGGGAAAGGCGCAGTATTACGCCAAATACCGCCCCTCCTATCCGACTGTGCTTGCCGACAGGCTTTATGAGCTTACTCATGCGGAAAATGTCGCAGACATCGGCGCAGGTACGGGGAAATTCACCGAAAAGCTGCTGGCAAAGCCGTGGCGCATTACCGCAGTAGAGCCGAACGCCGATATGTGTCGTGAGCTGCTGAAATGTGTGGGCGGCAGGGCAGAGATAGTCACGGTTTCCGCCGAGGACACCGGGCTTGCGGCTCACAGCTTCGGGCTGATTACCGCCGCACAGTCGTTCCATTGGTTCGACGCCGAAAAATTCCGCAAGGAGTGCAAGCGGCTGCTCACTGCGGACGGACGGCTTGCCGTTATATGGAACAGCCGCTATATGGGGGAAATCACCGAGGGACGCGACGAGATATTCCGCAGATATTGTCCGGAATATTCCGACAAAAGCAGACCGAAGGACAAGGCGGACGATTTTTTGCGAAACGAGTACTTCTCGTCCGTGGAGGTGTTTCAGACTGAAACGCCCGTAATGCTGACAAGGGAGCAGTTTATCGGCGACGCACTCTCACGGTCTTTTGCGCCGAGAGAAAACGACGAGTGCTGCGGCGCATTCGTTGAAGAGCTGAGGGCGCTGTTTGATCTTCACCACAGGTACGGTAAGGTAACTGTAAGCTATAAGACAACCTGCTACACAGGTAAATTCTGAAAGGATATATGTTATGAACTACATTGAGCTTGACAAGGAACTCAATTCCCTTGCATATCACGGCAGGGGAATAATCATCGGAAGAACCCCGGACGGCAGCAAGGCAGTCACAGCTTATTTCATCATGGGCAGAAGCGAAAACAGCCGCAACCGTGTGTTTGTCGAGGACGGAGAGGGAATACGCACACAGGCGTTCGACCCGTCAAAGATGGTTGATCCGCACCTTATCATTTATGCTCCCGTGCGTGTTCTCGGCAGCAAGACTATCGTGACAAACGGCGACCAGACCGACACTATATACGAGCTTATGGACAGGCAGATGACATTTGAGCAGGCGCTGCGCACCCGTGAATTTGAGGACGACAAGCCCAATTACACCCCCAGAATTTCCGGCATTATTCATCTGGATAACAATGCGATGAACTATGCCATGTCTATCCTGAAATCCGCCGAGGGCGACGGAAGCTCCTGCCGCAGATACACATATGCGTACAGCAATCCCCAACCCGGTAAGGGCAGCTTTATCCACACCTACGCCGGCGATGAAGCGGAGCAGGTGGGAGTGCGCAGACTGCCCAGCTTTGAAGGCGAACCGAAGAACGTTGTTATCCCCGATATGGATATCGACAGGTTCACCGATTTCCTCTGGACAAATCTCAACAATGACAACAAGGTGTCCCTGTTTGTGAGATATATTGACATTGCGACCGGCAGATATGAAAGCAGAATAGTAAACAAGAATGTATAAATAAGGAGCTACCATGAAAGAACTCGAATTAAAGTACGGCTGCAACCCCAACCAGAAGCCCTCCAGAATTTACATGGAAAACGGTGCGGAGCTTCCTATCGAGGTGCTGAACGGGCGTCCCGGCTACATTAATTTCCTTGACGCATTCAACGGCTGGCAGCTGGTAAAGGAACTGAAGGCTGCCACAGGATATCCCGCTGCGACAAGCTTCAAGCACGTTTCCCCGGCAGGAGCGGCTATCGGACTTCCTCTGACGGATACCCTCGCCAAAATCTACTGGGTTGACGACCTCGGAGAACTTTCGCCCCTCGCATGTGCCTATGCCCGCGCAAGAGGTGCGGACAGAATGAGCAGCTATGGCGATTTTATTGCGCTGTCCGATGTCTGCGACGTTTCCACCGCAAGGATAATTCAAAGAGAGGTGTCAGACGGCGTTATAGCCCCCGGATACGAGCCTGAGGCGCTTGAGATACTCAAGAGCAAGAAAAAGGGCAATTACAACATAATTCAAATCGACCCGAACTATGTTCCCGAGAAAACAGAGCGCAAGCAGGTATACGGCATCACCTTCGAGCAGGGGAGAAACGAGCTTGTCATAAACGACGAGCTGTTTGCGAATATTCCCACCGAGGCAAAGGAACTGCCCGAAAGCGCAAGGAACGACCTCGCCATCGCACTCATCACGCTGAAATACACCCAGTCAAACTCCGTTGCATACGCATGCGGCGGTCAGGCTATCGGAATCGGCGCAGGTCAGCAGTCGAGAATTCACTGCACACGGCTTGCCGGCACAAAGGCGGACAACTGGTATCTTCGTCAGTCGCCGCAGGTAATGGGGCTGCAATTCACAGACAATATCCGCCGTGCAGACCGTGACAACACTATTGACCTCTACATCGGAGAGGACTATATGGACGTTCTCGCCGAGGGCGAATGGCAGAAATTCTTTAAGGTAAAGCCGGCGGTGTTCACCCGTGAGGAAAAGCGCGCATGGCTTGACACCATGAAGGGAGTTTCTCTCGGCTCCGACGCATTCTTCCCGTTCGGCGACAATATTGAGAGAGCGCACAAGAGCGGCGTTCAGTACATCGCACAGCCCGGCGGTTCAATCCGTGACGACAATGTCATAGAGGTTTGCAACAAGTACGGCATTACAATGGCATTTACAGGCATTCGTCTGTTCCATCACTGAGATACGGAGGTTATAATGTCCCACGAGTTAGTTCTTGTTCTCGATTTCGGCGGTCAGTACAACCAGCTTATCGCTCGCCGGGTCAGGGAGCATAAAATATACTGCGAGGTAAAGTCCTACAAGACGCCTATCGAGGAAATACGCGCTATGCAGCCGAAGGGCATTATCTTCACCGGCGGCCCTAACAGCGTGTATCTTGAAAATTCACCGAGAATGTCAAGGGAGATATTCGAGCTTGGCGTACCGATTTTGGGTATCTGCTACGGCGTGCAGTTCATGGCGTATGCGCTTGGCGGAGAGATAGGCACAGCCGTTGACAGCTCACTGTCTGAGTTTGGCCGCACCGAAACAGAGGTAGACACAAATTCGCTGCTGTTCAGAAATATCGACAAAACCACAGTCACATGGATGAGCCATAACGATTATATCAAGAAGCTGCCCGATGGCTTTGAGGTATGCGGACGCACGGCAAAATGTCCTTATGCCGCTATCCAGAATGCAGAGAAAAAATTCTACGGCGTGCAGTTCCACCCGGAGGTAAACCACACAGAGCGAGGCTTTGACATGCTGGGCAACTTCCTGTACAATGTCTGCGAGTGCCGAGGCGACTGGACAATGGAAAGCTATGCCGAAACAGCAATCAGGTCTATCCGTGAAAAGGTAGGCGGCGGAAAGGCGCTGCTGGCGCTTTCGGGCGGCGTTGACAGCTCTGTTGCGTGCAAGCTGCTTGCAAAGGCTATCGGCAGCCAGCTGACCTGCATTTTTGTTGACCACGGACTTATGAGAAAGAACGAGGGCGACGAAGTGGAGGCTGCGTTTGCCGACAGCGGCGTAAATTTTGTCCGGGTTAATGCGGGAGAGCGTTTCCTTGGCAAGCTTGCGGGAGTTACCGAGCCTGAAGCGAAGCGGAAGATAATCGGCGAGGAATTTATTCGTGTATTTGAGGAAGAAGCGAAGAAAATCGGCAAGGTGGACTATCTGGTTCAGGGAACTATCTACCCCGATGTTATCGAGTCCGGGCTTGGCGACGCCGCAGTCATCAAGAGTCACCACAACGTAGGCGGGCTTCCCGATTATGTTGATTTCAAGGAGATAATCGAGCCGCTGCGTCTGCTGTTCAAGGACGAGGTTCGTGCGCTGGGAACCACACTTGGGCTTGACGAGAAGCTGGTATGGCGGCAGCCGTTCCCGGGGCCCGGTCTTGCGATAAGAATAATCGGCGACATTACACCCGAGAAGGTTTCAACGCTTCAGGACGCAGACGCTATTTTCCGTGAGGAAATAGCAAACGCCGGGCTTGACCGCAGCATTAATCAGTATTTTGCGGTTCTGACGAACATGCGCTCCGTAGGCGTAATGGGCGACGGCAGGACTTATGATTACACGCTTGCGCTCAGAGGCGTTTCCACCAGCGATTTCATGACGGCGGATTTCTCTCGGATACCTTATGACGTGCTGGAAAAGGTGTCTGTGCGCATTGTGAACGAGGTAAAGAACATTAATCGTATTGTTTATGATATTACTTCTAAGCCGCCGGCTACTATTGAGTGGGAATAATACTCCAAACTCTCTCAACCCGCACGGTTGAGCCAAACAAGCGGCTCAAAAATGCCGTATGGCAACGTTTTGGCAACACTCGATAAAATTCAA
>CAYRLM010000022.1:0-13171 GCA_964425035.1 uncultured Ruminococcus sp. | reverse complement strand
AAGCGGCTCAAAAATGCCGTATGGCAACGTTTTGGCAACACTCGATAAAATTCAAGAGCTGACTGCGGAATAAGCGGTCAGCTCTTTTGTTATTACCGAAAAAGAAAATCGTGACGATATGCGACGGCTGCGACGATATTCCGAGGGCAAGGTTATTTTCCGCATAAGGTCAGCTTAATCGTCCTGCTGTCATGACCGTGGGACTTTTCGTAACGGATTTTGTAATCCTCCCAAAGTCTGCTTGCGTTGATGTTCAGCTTTCGAGAGAGCGAGTTTGCGGACAACTCTGTGTCGAGCAGCTCTTTCAGCGCTGCCGCAGTTCCCTTCCAGACAGGAGTATCTGCCGTAACAATGTGCGAAACCTTGTCGAGAAGCGGGTCGGGCGGCACTTTCCACAGCTCACTGTCCGTCCGAATAAGCTGCCACATGAGCGTGTCCATGTTTTTCTCTAGATATAGCAGCTGCTCCTGTTGGTCCCGTCCCGAAATTTCAAGCACTGCGCAGTTGGACGTTCGCTTTTCTTTTTCAAGAACAAACGCCCCGTCAGCAGCTCCCAACAAGCCGTTCGTGCCGGATATTTTCTCAAAGCGGTCGTCAGTCTGCTGTTTCCTCGTGTGATGTACAATCAATAGACAAATCCCATGCCTGTCCGCCAATGATTTCAACTGCGAAATAGCTTCATAATCCGAAGAATAGCTATACGCTTCGCCCTTGACTTCTCGTATTTTTTGAAGTGTGTCGATTATCACGAGCCGTGTCTGAGGGTGTTCCGCAATAAATCCCGAAATCTGTTCGCTCAGTCCGCTGCCCATTTGGTGCGCCGAACACGAAAAGAACAAATTTTCCGTGCTGTCAGTTCCGAACATTCGGTAAAGTCGGCTCTGAATTCTCTTGTAATCGTCTTCCAGTGCCAAATAAAGGACAGTTGACTGCCTGACTTCGTAATTCCACAACCTTGTCCCCGTGCTGACGTGATAGGCAATCTGCGCCATGAGGAAGCTCTTCCCCACTTTCGGTGCGCCCACAAAAAGGTACGTTCCCGGGTAAAGCAAACCGCTGATGATAGGCGGCTTGCTGTCGTAAACCATGTCGTAAATCTCGGTCATGGAGCGAACTGCAAGATAAGACGGGTCGGTCATTCGTAAAATAATGTCATTGTAATTTTCGCCCAAAGCAATCATCTCCCGTCATTTCATTTCTCCGAGTATTCCGGCAATAAAACGTATCGTTTCATTCATTTCTTCCGAAATATCGCCGCAGTTTATCCGCCTTAACTCAGTCAGAATTTGCGTCAGCTTGTCGTTCAGAGCCTTGTAAATTTTCGGGCTGTTCTCCACTGTAATGTCTTTTCAAAGCGCTCTGTCAATAAGGTAATCCTGCTTGTTAAGACCGCACAGCGCTGCGTAATTGTCGAGCAGCTCTTTTTCTTCGGGTGACATTCTTATACCAACAAAACAACTTCTGAATCTCCCTCTTCCGTCAAGATTTTTCGCCGACATCGTTATCATCTCCCAACTTTATATTGTTAAGGTCATTCGCCATGTCTGTCTGAACCGACGGGAAAAGATGTGCATAATGATACGTTATGTCTGCGCTCTCATGACCTACCCTTTCGCCTATTGCAACGGCGCTGTAACCCATGTCAATTAAAAGTGAGATAGCGCTATGCCTTAAATCGTGAATGCGAATACGCTTTACACCTGAGGCTGCCGAACCTCTCGTCATTTCGCTGTGCAGGTAGCTTTTGGTTATCGGAAATATTCTGTCGCTTGGTTCATTTTCGTATATATGAGAAATGTAATTTTTCATTTCGTCGGCAAGAAAATCTGGCAATTTTATGACACGATTGCTCTTCGGGGTTTTCGGGTCGGTAATGACGTCACGTCCGCCAATCCGCTGATACGATTTGTTGATTGAAACCGTCTTTTTGGCGAAGTCAAAATCCGCACTTGTAAGCGCCAGCAGCTCTCCCTCACGCAAGCCGCACCAATACAGCATTTCAAACGCATAGAACGCCATCGGCTTGTCCATAATTTGCTTGGAAAAAAGTTTATATTCGTCCTGCGTCCAAAAAAGCATTTCCTTTCCCTTTCGCTTGCCCATTGCGCCGGCTCTTGCGGCGGGATTTGACGCAAGTTCATAGAATTTTACCGCATGATTGAAAACAGCGCTGAGCTGATTATGAAGCGTTTTGAGGTAAACGGGAGAGTAATGTTTTCCGTGCTCATCGGTGAAGTCTATCATGGCGTTCTGCCACGCAATAATATCCTTGACTTGTATCGCACTCATCTTCTTGTCCTCGAAAAATGGCATTATCTTCTTTTTGTAGATTGCTTCTTTCGTTTTCCAAGTGTTTTCTTTAAGGCGTCTTTTCATGTCATTCGAGTAGATTTCAAAAAACGTTCCGAATGTCATATCAAGCTTTGCCTCATGTCTGCACATCTGTTCATGCTCCCAAGCGACAGCCTCATGTTTGGTGGCAAATCCACGCTTCTGCGTCTGCTTGCGCTCACCAAGAGAATTCGTATAGCGGAAAATTACTCGCCATGTGTTATTCTTATCTTTGTAAATCGGCATATTAATCCTCCTTGCTGTCAAACCAATCAGAGCCGCAGCCGAGCTTTTCAAGGAAGAAGCGTCTGTTGACCTTTCCCGAAATCGTCATGAAGCCCTTGCTCTCCATTTCCTTGTTAAGAAGCTGAATCATCTTGTATGCGTATGATTTGGATACACCTGTTATCGTCGCTATTTCTTCCGCATTAATAAATAAATTTGTCATAATAATCCTCCGACATTAACAATAATATCTTATCGTTCAAGTGAATGACCTGTTTCGTATAAAAGCTCTCTTATCGCCTCCTTGCTCAAATCTCCCTTGCCAAACACATTCCGAGCGCACCGTGATAGCTGTTCCTCGTCGTCATCAAGCATGGAGTTCAGCAAATCTGCCGTTGCCATAGCAATATCCAAAGCCGATGCTTCATTGTTCTGACTATTCTGTCGTGCGGGATTGGAATCATTTCTGCGCAAATCAACAACCGTGCGAAGTATCGTATTTCCTATCTTGTTTATAATCTCGTCCTCGAGTTTGCCAAGATAAAGCTCCTTTTGATAATGACCCCATTCCGAATCGCCGTTATGCAGAATATCATTGTACAGTTCCCTCGTTTCAAAAAGCTCACAGTAAAGGTCACTGATTGCATCGCTTTTGTCCACCATGTAAGTAGTGATTTCATCAATCTTACACTTTACCTCCTCCGGCATATACCGATAGCTGCACCGTCCTTTTGGAGGAATAACAGATTTCAGTTCGCCGAGCATTTTCCGAAGCTCAGGAAAATATCGGCTGTTACCGTAAGAAATTTCCTCTTTGGCTTTCCGACGCATTTCTTTCATGAGTTCATCCTCTTTGTTGTGAAGCTCGTTGAACTTGTCACGGAAAGTATGCTTTATAGCGTCAATTCGTATTTTGTCACATATAACGGGCGATATTTTCTTCCGGTAGATTTCCTGACTTTTATCCCAGAACCCGACATGGACGTGAGGCTGCCCTTCTTTGAGATGAACCGCAGCGATATACTCCAAATTGTCATATTTTATCTTCATGTGGTCGGCAATCTCGTAAGTTCGAAGTTTTACCCAATCTTCCCAGTCTTTCAAAGTTTTAAGTCCTGCTTCGTCAGCTGTTTCCGTCGTGAACGAATAGACGCTCCAGTAGATATTTCGGTGAGTTGTACTCATCTCACGGACATATTTTTGAACATCGCCCGTATCATAGCTCTCGGAATACTCTCCCCCGATTTTGCCGAACAAGCCGTTTTGCCGCTCTGTCAGCGCAGCGTGTTCACGTTCGCCTATGTACTTTACGTGGCTTTCTTCCTTTGCGGCAATAAGAACGTGTTCGCGCTCACCGATGTATTGAACGTGATTAGCGTTGCGGTTCGGAGTACTTCGACGCTTTGTTCTGGGATCGGTATGGCGCATTTTGAATACGATTGGAGTCAAGCTGTACCACCGCTTCCTTTGAAGAATCCTTTGGCTTCGTTGAGATATTGTTCATGAGTCAGCGGTCTAAAATTACAGTAGTCTGCACCCGCCTTTATTCCCTCAGCCATTATTTCCAAATCAGTACGAACATCTGTCGAGCTGTTCTTATAGGCTGCCTCAGCAAAATACATGGCAGATGAGGAACTTCGTACTGCTTTCCAAATGACCTGAAGCAGCTTCTGATTATACTTGTCAATAAGCGGTGGCAAAATGTCCTGCAATGTCTGCGATACCGCAACTTTCAATGCGGAACTATCCTCACAAAGCTCGTTTCGGGCAAATCCCTCGGCTATGAACTCTCTGAGAATGTCCGCCACGGTGCATTCGTTCGCTGCCGCAAAGCGCTTTAACCTCTCGTAGTCTTTTGCCGTAAGCGTTACGGAACGCTTTATGTTTTCGGTCGGTTTGTTTTTTTGCATGGTTTTTCTCTCCTTGCTATAATATTTCATATAATCCTGTGGGATTAAAATGCTTGCAATATGTTTTCGTTTATGTTATAATAACTTAGCGGGGGCTCTTCTAGCTTTCAAACTATGTTTCAACTTGTTAAAATAACTGCGTTGGAAGTGGTTTGAATTATCTATATTATACAGCTATTACAAAGAAAAGTCAACCGATTTATATACAAAATAATGCACAAATTTTAACAGAAATGGAGTATATTTTATGGACACAGTAGACAAAATCTTTTCTGTGCTTGAAGAAAAGAATTATTCACAACAATTTTTAGCTGACGCTCTCGGAATAGACAAAAGTACATTAAGCGCTTGGAAGAGCGGAAAAACCAAATCATACATAAAGTATATTGACAAAATAAGCAAACTTTTAGATGTATCAAAAGACTGGCTTCTCGGTAAATCAGATGTCCGTGAAGTCAGCAATTGTCAAAAGATGATTAATAGAATTAAAGAAAACAAGATTTTAGATGAAATTATAAAAAACGCATCAAAAGATAAAATATATCCGGAATTAATGGAGCTTGATGACGAAATACGCAACAGAATAAAATCAAATATTGTCTATTATGCTGCAAAAGAGGGCGATACGTTTGTTACGGCTCTTCAAAAAATAAAAATCACCAGTAGTTTTGCGGATTCTCTGAATCACGGCGGAGCTGTATTCATGCATGACCTTCGCACGATAGCCAAACACTACAACGTAAATTTCAATCTGTTTGTAGGGGCAGACCTTACCTTTGAAACAGGTAGAAACCTTGCAAAGCTTCTGAAGAACAATCCCTTAGACAAAAATAAGGCGGATGACATTCCTTTAAGCGATAATTATATTATTCTTATGGAACAGGGATATTGCCCCTCTGCTCTTTTTATACGTAGCATAGCCGACGCATATGGTGTTGACGTAATCGACCTTCCGATTCCCTATAATGAACTGTGCAGCATATTTGACATTAAAATCGGAATCACGGAAAATGAAATCACCGCTTTGCGAAAAATACGAAAGCTAAGTCCTAAAGGAAAACAGCTTGTGGAGAATTATCTCAATGATGTCAACGAAATTTACGGTGAAAAATAACAATCGGCAGCCACAGCGGCTGCCGATTTTTTCAAATTTCGTGTGGGTTCTGAATAGCTGAATTTTATGTACATAGCTTGAAAAAATTAGTCTGAGCAGGAATAAAAGCGTTACCGCTTTTACTTGACACCGCACCGCCAAAGGCGTTGCATGGGGTTATTTTGCGAAAAATCGGGTTACGGTTATAACCCGTCGGAAATAGGGTTATATGCTTAATGGCGCTTGCATTAAATTGGCAAAAAATACTTGAAATTTGACAATAAATATGGTATAATATGATATATATGTGTTTTGAGTTTTTCCGGTGTGCAAATATAGCAAATCTCCTGTGGTGGGTAATTTTTTGTAACGAGGTGTTAATTATGGAGTATGAATTGACCACTCCCCAGCAGAACATTTGGAATCTTCAGAAATATTATGAAAAAACAAGTATCAGCAATCTTTGCGGAGCCATTTTCTATGATGAGTTGTTGGATGCTGAAATTTTATCAAAAGCAATAAACCGTGAAATTGAGTTACAGTCAGGACTCCGTTTGAGATTCAAAGAAGAAAACGGAAAGCCTGTTCAGTATGTAACGAAATATGTCTATTGCAACATACCGATTAACAAATTCCGTGATTATGCAGAATTTGAACATTTTGCCAATGAATACTCTACTGAGCCGATAGGAATGATAGGCAAACCAATGTGTGATTTTACGATAGTTGAGGTTGGCAAAATATCCGGATTCATCGTTAAAGCAAGCCACCTTATTTCTGATGCATGGTCATTCAGTCTGTTTGCAAAGGAAATCACAGAATACTATAAAGCACTGTCATTAGGGGAAACAATTCAGTATAAAGAAAAAAGTTACATTGAATATATAGACTCTCAAATTGAGTACCGTTCATCTGATAAATTTTCAAATGACAAAAGATTTTGGGAGGAAAAATACTTATGTGTTCCGGAGCCTAATCCCATTAAGCTCATCACCAAATCAGACATAGCACTTGTTTCACACCGAGTTTCAATCACAATTTCTTCTAAGCAAACAGAAGAAATTGATAATTTTTGTCGTTCCAAAGAAATTTCTCAGGCTGTTCTGTTTGAAGCCGCAATTGTGGCATACCTATTGCGAATTAATTGTGAAAACAAAGCAATAACCATTGGAATACCTGTCCTAAACAGAACCGGTGTACGCGAAAAAAATACGGTTGGTATGTTCATTTCCACAATTCCACTAACAGTAGCAGTATCTGCAAACGATACTGTTGAATTTCTGTGCGATAAGATAACTATGGAACACAAACAATTGTTCCGCCACCAAAAATATCCTTACAGTAACATTTTACATTATGTGCGTGAAATGCATGGCTTTTCAGGCAATCTTTACGATGTAATGGTAAGCTATCAAAATGCTAAAACCGGCGTTGACGGTTCTACAAAATGGTATCCGAACGGTTACAGCGAGGTTCCGTTTGCGCTTCACATTGATAATCGTGATAGTAGCAAAAGTTATACATTGACTGTTGATTATCAAACAGAAGTATTCTGCAAAGAAGAAATTAATCTGATACTTGATAGAATAATGTTGATTATCAATCAGATAATCAGAAACAGCTCGGTCACCTTAAATCAGCTGAATATACTATCGGAAAGCGAATATCAGAAGGTAATCTTTGATTTTAACGACACATATGCCGATTATCCAAGGGACAAGTGCGTCCATGAGTTGTTTTCAGAACAGGCTGCCAAAACACCTGACAAAATTGCTCTTGTATTTGAGGATAAGCAGTTTACCTACAAGCAGCTTGACGAAATGTCCAACTCTCTTGCACATTTTCTGCGTGAAGAAAAGGGTGTAAAGCCTAACGATGTTGTTCCTATTATCGCAAAGAGAAGCTATTTGGTAATAGTTGCAATGCTAGGAATTCTTAAAGCTAGTGGGACTTATATGCCAATAGACCCTGATTACCCTAAAGACAGAATTGATTACATGATTACAGAATCCAATTCTAAAATAGCATTAGTATACAAATATGATCAGAGTGTATCTGCTGAAACAATTTGTCTTGACAGATTAGATTATAGCAAAAGTCCCAAAAACATAGAAAATATCAACAACCCAGAAGATTTGTGCTATATTATTTTTACGTCGGGTTCTACTGGAAAGCCAAAAGGAGCTGCACTATCACACAAGAACTTAAACAATTTTTCTAATAGTAATAATGAATATAATGCAAATATGAATCAAGAACGTTCAACATTATCAATTTCGACTTTTTCTTTTGATATATCAGTATTTGAAATTTTATATTCTTTACTTAATGGACTTAAAGTCGTTCTTGCTAATGAGATTGAATCTGAGTCCATTGAATCATTATCAATCCTAATTGAAAATCATCAAGTTGATATCATTCACAGCACACCTACTAAAATTTTATTATATCTTAAAAATCAGAAATTTCAAACTTCTTTAAAAAATATTAAGATATTATTGATTGGTGGAGAGGCTTTTTCTGAGGAGATGTTCAATCAAATATTACAATATACTAATGCAATAGTATATAATGGGTATGGACCTACAGAAACTACTATAGGAATATCATTTAAGCATCTTAAAAGTCAAAATGACATAACCATCGGCAAACCAATAGCCAATACCCAAATCTACATACTCGACCGTAATCGCAAGCCGCTTCCGATTGGTGTAGCCGGAGAACTGTGCATTTCGGGAGATGGTGTAGGAAAAGGATACCTTAACCGACCTGACCTTACTGCCGAAAAGTTCATACCTAACCCATTTATTGAAGGCAAAACTATGTATTGCACAGGCGACCTCGCACGTTGGAGAGCAGACGGTGAAATTGAATTTTTAGGGCGAATCGATACACAGGTAAAAATCCGTGGTCTGCGTATTGAGCTTGGTGAAATTGAAAGCGTCATGAGCAGCTTTGATGGCATTAGCATGACTGCCGTTTCAGATAAGCGTGATGAAAACAGCCGCCAATATCTTGTAGGCTACTATACCTCCGATGCGGAAATTGACGAAAAAGCTCTGCGTCAACACCTGTCAGCAAAGTTGCCGAAATACATGGTGCCTAACTATTTTGTTCGTCTTGATAAAATGCCGATGACCGCAAGTGGGAAAACCGACAGAAAAAATCTTCCCTTACCTGACTTTACCACTTCTTCAAGTGAGTATGCTGCGCCGGAAACAGCAACGGAAAAGAAATTGTCACAAATTTGGGGAGAGCTTTTGAAAACAAATTCCATTAGTAAATCCGATGATTTCTTTGATATAGGCGGCGACAGTTTGCTGGCTATTTCTATGCTCAATCAACTGGAAACTTATTTTAATATCAGAATATCAATGAAAGATATATTTGAACATTCTGTACTTGAATCGCTTGCAAAATTTGTAGATAATGCCGAAACCGTTTCCGACCACATTATATCATGTGGAAAAAACAATTATAAACTTCTGCCGCAGCAGAAAGCGATTTATGCTTACTGCAATAAGAATCCTGACACTATTGCTTATAATATGCCCGGAATCGTTCCATTAAGCGACGACATTGACAGGGAAAAATTGAAGAACTGCTTCAGTCTGCTTTTGAACTCTCATCCGTCGTTGAAAACGCATATTGTTCAACAGAACAATGAAATATACGGTGTTGTCGATGAAAATGCAGAATTAATTTTTGAAACTTATTCAGACAACGATTACATGGATTTTGTCCGTCCGTTTGACCTTTCCAAAGCTCCGTTTATCCGCATTGGCTTCACAGAATCAGGAATGCTTTTTGATATGCACCACATAATAGGAGATGGTGAAGCGCTTAATATCATACTTCATGATTTAGCGGTATTGTATTCCGGCGGGGATATTATGCCCGAAAATATTCAGTATGCCGATTACTCCGAATATTTCTACAAAGCGGATTTCTCAAAGCATAAGGATTACTTCAAAAATATGCTGAAATGTGATTTTGAGCCTGTTGTTCTTCCTGAGAAAAAGCACTATGATAACGCAGGCGGCATATCAGCATTTTATTCAATTGACAAGAAGACCTTCAGCATCGGCAGGGAGTTTGCGCAGAAACACAATTTGACAGATACAATGGTATTCTTCGGCGTGTTTGGAATTTTACTATCAAAATACACCGCAAAAGCAGATGTATTAAGCAGCATAATACTGACAAACAGGACGCATAAAGAAACTGCCAATATTGTAGGAATGTTTGTAAATACACTTCCTGTTCACATAAAAGTAGACGGAACCGTTTCGGATTATTTTTCCTCAATCCGTGAACTGATACTCAATTTGTATCAATATCAAGAACTTCCGTTCTTTGAAACTGCGGAAGCAGCGAATATAAATGACAAATCTGTTGTAAACACATCATTTATATATCAGGCAGACGGCGTAAAATCAGTTGAAATTGAGGGAAAGAAGATTACTCCCAGCTTTATAGACACACATACCGCAAAGTTTGATATATCCTTTGAAATAACCCCAAATGGCAACGGCTGTACAGTTCGCATTGAATACAACAGCGGAAAATATAGTGATGAGTTCATTGACCGTCTGTTTAATGCATATTATGCTGTTATACCACAGCTGTGCAAAGAACAAATTGAGGACATTTCTGTCCTTAGCAAACAAGAATATAATAAGGTAATTTATGAATTCAACGATACATATGTGGATTATCCACGGGACAAGTGTGTCCATGAGTTGTTTTCAGAACAGGCTTCCAAAACACCTGACAAAATTGCTCTTGTATTTGAGGATAAGCAGTTTACCTACAAGCAGCTTGACGAAATGTCCAACTCTCTTGCACATTTTCTGCGTGAAGAAAAGGGTGTAAAGCCTAACGATGTGGTTCCTATTATTGCAAAGAGAAGCTGGCATATTATTGTCGCTATGCTTGGTGTTCTTAAAGCAGGCGGAGCATATATGCCTGTTGACCCGAATTATCCTATAGATAGAATTAAGTATATGATTGAAATCTCCGATGCCAAAGTATACCTCGGATATGATTTTAGCGAACAAATAAATATTTTTTCAATAGACTTATCGCTTTTTAATTATACTGAAAATAGAAACAAAATTGCCAACGTAAACAAACCTGTGGACTTGTATTGCATAATTCACACTTCCGGTTCTACCGGTTTGCCAAAAGGAATGTGTCTCTATCATTACAACATGGTAAATTTTACAAGCGGGAATATTAACCTTTTTAGAGATATTAGCTCAGTGATTTCAATAAACACTAATACTTTTGATGTGTTCCAAATGGACTCTATTTTTTCTTTATGCATAGGGCTAAAAATAATACTGTTAAGTGATGAAGAACGTTCTGATAACAGAAAATTTGAGAATGTTGAGCTTGACGATTGTAGTTTTATTGTAGCCACGCCTACAAACACATACAGATATTTATCTCGTTTTGATAAAGTTAAAAAATACATATGTGGCGGTGAGATTTTCCAAACTCATGTATATCAAGAAATGCAAGAACGCTATCCAAAAACTAAAATTTATTCTGCATATGGTCCGACAGAAACCTTAATTTACTCGACACTTAAAGAATTATCTTTACATGAAGATATAACCATCGGCAAACCAATAGCCAATACCCAAATCTACATACTCGACCGTAATCGCAAGCCGCTTCCGATTGGTGTAGCCGGAGAACTGTGCATTTCGGGAGATGGTGTAGGAAAAGGATACCTTAACCGACCTGACCTTACTGCCGAAAAGTTCATACCTAACCCATTTATTGAAGGCAAAACTATGTATTGCACAGGCGACCTCGCACGTTGGAGAGCAGACGGTGAAATTGAATTTTTAGGGCGAATCGATACACAGGTAAAAATCCGTGGTCTGCGTATTGAGCTTGGTGAAATTGAAAGCGTCATGAGCAGCTTTGATGGCATTAGCATGACTGCCGTTTCAGATAAGCGTGATGAAAACAGCCGCCAATATCTTGTAGGCTACTATACCTCCGATGCGGAAATTGACGAAAAAGCTCTGCGTCAACACCTGTCAGCAAAGTTGCCGAAATACATGGTGCCTAACTATTTTGTTCGTCTTGATAAAATGCCGATGACTGCAAGTGGGAAAACTGACAGAAAAAATCTTCCATTACCTGACTTTACCACTTCTTCAAGTGAGTATGCTGCGCCGGAAACAGAACAGGAAAATATACTGTGCACTGTATTAAGCAAACTGTTCTCTATGGAACAGATAAGCGTTACTGACGATTTCTTTGATATAGGAGGAGATAGTTTAAAAGCTATCGAATATGTCGCAGAGGCACATAACGAAGGGATTACTTTCTCCCTGCAAAATGTGTTTGATTATCCAACTGTTCGTGACCTGTGTGATTTTCTTGAAAAAGGTGCAGAGAAAAAATCGTTCTATACATCGGAAGATTTTGAGAAATACAGCGAAATTCTGAGCAGAAATGTCATTGATGAGTGTTTCGTTCCGGAGAAAAAGTCGCTTGGAAATGTTTTGTTGACAGGTGCGACAGGTTTCCTAGGAGCGCATATTCTTGACCAACTAATGCAAAACGAATCCGGTAAGGTTTACTGCCTTGTGCGCAGCAACTCCGTTGATGACCGTCGAGGAAGGTTGACAGAAACGCTTGAATACTATTTTGGCAATAAGTATACCAACGAAATCGGTAAGAGAATAATCCCCATTGTTGGTGATATAATTCATGACAATCTTTCAGATGATATTCCTAATGATGTTCAGACTGTCATTCATACTGCGGCAACGGTAAAGCATTTCGGTTCATATGATTATTTCCGTAACGTTAATGTTGAGGGTACACGTAACATTGTTTCATTTGCCAAAAAACGCAACGCAAAACTCGTTCATATTTCAACACTCAGTGTAAGCGGAAATAGTCTTGCGGACGAATTCGATGTTTATCGCTCCGCTGATGAGAAACATTTTTATGAAAGCGACTTGTTTATTGATCAGCCGCTTGACAATGTATATGTACGCAGCAAGTTTGAAGCAGAAATGTCTGTACTTGACGCTATGCTGGAGGGACTTGACGCAAAGATAATTCGTGTCGGAAATCTCACCAACAGACTGTCTGACATGAAATTTCAGATGAATTATCAGTCAAATGCTTTCCTCATGAGATTTAAGGCTGCTGCCGAATTTGGATTATTTCCGGATTATCTTCTTTCAATTTATGCCGAGTTCTCCCCTGTTGACCAGACAGCCGATGGAGTAGTGAAAATTGCACAGTATGCTGACAAACAAAATGTATTTCATCTCAACAGCAACCGTCCAATATATTTTAATAGGCTTCTTGAAGTACTGGATGAACTTGGAATTAAAATGGAGGTAGTTGACGGAAAACGTTTTAATACAAGACTTCAGGAGATTGCGAAAAACGCAGACACTGAATACATATATGAAGCATTCCAGAACGATATGGACGATGAAGGAAATCTCGTCTATGACAGTAATATCAGTATCGAAAACGATTTTACCGTTCGGTTCTTGAAAAAAATCGGATTCGAATGGGCACAGATTGACTTTGATTACATCAAGGGCTATGTAGAATATTTCAGAAA
>CAYRLM010000021.1:14918-18508 GCA_964425035.1 uncultured Ruminococcus sp. | reverse complement strand
AGAGCCGATATAATCTCGCTCTCGATATCCTCTTTAAGGGAGCGTATTCTCAGCAGTCTGTCGCCGAAAATGGCGTTTTTGAGTGCGTCGTTCTTTTTGGCACGTTCCGTTTCGTGGCTGCGGTCGTCAAGCTCGATTATAAGCACGATATTCATGTCGTAGTCGCACAGCAGAAAATCCACATGCTTTGAGCGTATTTTGTTGAACCACTTCTGCCAATCCCTCGTGCCTTTTTTTATCGACACTATGTCCGCCACTCTCACTTTAGGGCAGATTTGCAGCTCCAGACTGTCGGCTATCGGCTTCAATATGCGGTAGAACGCTCTTTCACGCTCGGTGAGTATCGTTTCGTTCAGCTCATAGGGCAGCCTTTCGTGCAGCCGTATGAGTATCCAGAGGATTATTGCCGCAATTATCAGCGCTATTCCCAACAGGGGTAAATATTCCAAGCTCGCACCTCCGACGTGTCAGACAAGATACTTTCGCACCGCCGCAGCAAAATAGAAGCTGCCGCCGAAATAGGTCAGACCGCCGTCCCTGCGGACAAGCTGCAGTGCGGATTTCGGGTCGTGAAGTATCTCCGCTTCAATGCCGGCGGCTTTGCGCAGCTCTTCTGCGGGGACGCTGCCCTCCGAGAAGCCGTCTGCGAAAATCACCCTGTCGAAGCATGGGAGAATTATTTTCAGAAATGCGGCATAGTCCTTTGTGTTCATCATTCCTATGACCGCCGTCATGTGCGGAAAGCCGCAGCGTTCCAGCGCAGTGCGCACTGCCTGCGCCGCCTGAGGATTATGACCTCCGTCCAGCAGAACACGTCTTTCGGGCAAAAACTCCATTCGGGCGGGCAGCTGTGCGGCATAAAGCCCCTCTGCGGCAGCTTCGGCGGAAATTCCCGCTGCGGTGAGCGCTTCAACGGCGGTGAGGGCGTTGCGCACCTGAAAGCCGCCGCCCATTCTCAGGCGGTATTCCCGCCCACGATAGCGGAAACGGCTGCCGTCAAGCGAGGGTTCGCCGCAAAGCTCCAGCTGCGCCGTGTCCGGCACAATCAGCGGAGCGCCGACAGCGGCGCACCGTTCACGCAGCACCTGCATTGCTTCGGGGGGAATGTCTGCGGCGCAGACGGCAGGGCGCCCCTGTTTTATTATTCCGCATTTTGACCGTGCTATTTCACCGACGGTGCTGCCGAGGATTTTCGTGTGGTCAAGTCCGATAGAGGTAATGACCGAACATTCGGGGCGGCTGATAATGTTGGTGGAGTCCAGCGTGCCGCCTATCCCGGCTTCCAGCACAACGTAATCGGTGTTTTTTTCCGCAAAATACAGGAAAGCCGCAGCGTTCATCAGCTCGAACTGTGAAAATTCCAATCCGGGCAGCGTATCCGCTGCGTCTGCGGCACGGTTCAGGTTACGGGCGAAGTCTGCGCAGCCGATTTCCCGTATACCGCCGCAGTCGGCAGCCGCAATTCTCTCGCAAACGCTGCGGACATACGGCGAGGTAAATCTCCCGACCGTATATCCTGCCGCCGCCAGAGCGCAGGTGCAGTATTCCGACACCGAGCCTTTGCCGTTAGTCCCTGCGATATGGATACAGCGCAGCGCCTCCTGCGGGTTTCCGAGCCTTTCCATCAGTGCGGAGAAACGGGATAGATCCTTTACGGGCGCACCGAAGTGGGAATACCGACCCAGAAAATTCTCGATGTCGGCGCAGTCACAGCTCAGTGCAAGCCGCATTCGTCATAGTCCTTCCACTTCTCGTGATAGCGCATTTCGTCCGCCAGCTTCAGGCAGATGTAAGCCACCGCCGCCGCCACTACGACAACAGCGCTGATTATCGGTATCACAACCTTGGCGGTAGGCCCGATTTTCCGTTCAACTCGTTCTTTGATGATACTCATAATAACCTCCTGCCGGGTACGCCCGGCGACATATTTGTTCTTTTTTGCTTAATTTTGCTCCGAACCGTCCGCACCCGAAATTATTCTGTAAAGCTCCTTGCGTGAAACTCCGGCAGCAGCAGCCGCGGTTTTGCAGGCTTCGGATAGCTTCATGCCGCCGTCCGCATAGCTGCGTGCGAGCATTGCCGCCTCTTCAAGGGACATAGCCTCCCGGCGGGGCGGCGCCGCTCCCTCGATTACAATGACATACTCGCCCCGAGGTTCGGCGCTGTCGTAAAGTGCGCTCAATTCCGACAGAGTACCTCGGATAACCTCCTCGTGTAGCTTTGTGAGTTCACGGCAAAGCGCAGCGGAACGCTCGCCGCCGAATGCCTCGGAGAGGTCTGCGAGGGTCTGACGCAGCTTGTGCGGCGCTTCGTAGCAGATAATCGTGTGCGGCAGCGCCGCAGCCTCGGACAGCCTTTGGCGGCGCTCCTTTTTGTCTGCGGGGAGAAAGCCCTCGAATGCGAACCTTGCGGTGTCTATGCCGCTTATTGCCACCGCAGCAATCGCCGCATTGCAGCAGGGAACGCTCTCCACGGGAATTCCCTGCTCATAGCAGCGCTGTACGAGATAAACCCCGGGGTCGGAGATACAGGGCATTCCTGCGTCGCTGACCAGCGCCACGGAGCTTCCCTCATGCAGCAGCGAAAGTATTTTTGCGCTCTTTTCCGCTTCGTGCGGCTTGTAGTAGCTCAGAAGCGGCTTTTTTATGCCGAAGTGGGTCAGCAGCCTAAGCGTCACCCGTGTGTCCTCCGCAGCGATATAGTCCACGCTTTCCAGCGTTTCTATACCCCTGGGCGAGAAATCCGACAGGTTGCCGATAGGCGTCCCCACAACGTAAAGCTTGCCTTGGTCAATCATAAAGCTTTGTATACTCCTCCGTGTAGGATTTGTCGTCGTTGCGCAGTATCATGGGCTTTTCCACTATCATTCCCGATTTTGCGCCCTTTTTGCCGGTGACAAGGAACAGCCACGGCTTGTCAAGAATACTGTTGAACACGAACGTTATGCTCTTCGGTTCGAGCTTGTTCTCTCGCATGGAGTTCAGCACATCGGCAAGGCGCTCCGGGCGGTGGCACATCTTGAGCAGTCCGCCGTATTTCAGCAGCTTTCCTGCGGTGCGGCATACGTCGTCAACGGTACACATCAGCTCATGCCGTGCGATAGCCTGCGGACGTGCCAGCTTCTCATAGCCCGAACCGCTGGTCATGTACGGCGGATTTGCGGTGACGATATCCACGGTTTCAAAGCCTATCTGCGTCTGGTTAAGTCCCCGCAGGTCTGCGAGTATCGGCTGAAGACGGTTTTCGAGGTGGTTTTCTTTCACCGACATTTTCAGCAGGTCTATCGCTTCCTCCTGTATATCGACGGCGTATATCAGGTGGGGCTTGATGTTCTTGCAGAATATCAGCGGAACTATACCGCACCCGGTGCATAGGTCTGCCACCACGCTGTCGGGTCTTACCCCTGCGTAATATGCCAGCAGGAATGCGTCCGTGCCGAAGCGGTGATTGTCGGACACATACATCGTGAGAGGCCCCAGGGAGAAAGTTTCGGTTTGCATATTAATCATTACCCTTCTGTACCAAAAAAATTATCGAGCGGAAACAATCCGCCATAAACCACGAAAAGAACGCTCCGCACCACAAAATTT
>CAYRLM010000021.1:0-14818 GCA_964425035.1 uncultured Ruminococcus sp. | reverse complement strand
GCACCACAAAATTTGTCGAGCGAAAACATAACCGCCATAAACCACGAAACGAACGCTCCGCACCACAAAATTTATCGAGCGAAAGCAATCCGCCATAAACCGCAAAACGAACGCTCCGCACCACAAAATTTGTCGAGCGAAAACATAACCGCCATAAACCACGAAACGAACGAATCGCAGCCGGGCGTACCCGGCTCGCCGACGGGCGTTCCCGGCGCCGGCTAGCCCACTATTATCTGTCCTTCGGGGAGGACTTGGGTGCGGCGTTTTGCGTTTATCATCATTGACAGCACCAGAGATACCGGGCCTACTCGACCGATGTACATTGTTATCATCAGCAGGATACGTCCCGGAGTTCCCGATATGGCGGTAATGCCTGCGGAAAGCCCCGCCGTGGAGAAAGCGGACACCGCCTCGAACAGACAGTCAACACCGCTGATATCCTCGGGCAGCGTGAAATAAAGCACCGAGAAACAGAGTATCACCGCCAGCAGCGACAGCAGAGTGACGGTCAGCGTGCGGTATACCGCCAGCTTGTCTATTCTGTGTCCGAGAAGCTCCACTTCGTTTTTGCTGCGCAAATAGGATACCACGGTCATAATCAGCACCAGCACCGTGGTGGTCTTTATGCCGCCGCCCGTCGAGGCGGGCGAAGCCCCTATGAACATGAATATGCAGCTGCCGAGCTTTGAGAAGTCGGACATTCCGCCGACCGAAATCGAGTTGAACCCGGCGGTTCGCGCGGTAACTCCCGCAAAAAACGCATTCATCAGCTTGCCGCCGAAATCCATTGCGCCCAGCGTTTCCGGGTTGTCCCATTCCGCAGGAAGATAGAACAGCGTGCTTATCACAAGCAGCGCTCCCGTGGAGATTAGCACCGCCTTTGTGTGCAGGCTGAGCTTCTTCACTCGGCGCAAGTTCAGAAAATTCTCCCACACAATAAAGCCCAGACCGCCGAGGATTATCAGCGCAGCCACCGTCATTATCACCAGAGGGTCGGACGAATATCCGGTAAGACTTGAACCCGCACCGCCTATTCCGCACAGGTCAAACCCTGCGTTGCAGAACGCCGTTACGCTGGTGAATACGCCCATCCACACACCGTAAGCGCCGTAATCCCCGACAAAGGCTATGCTCAGAAGCACCGCCCCTGCGCCCTCGAATATTGCAGAGTACTTGATAATGCTGACGAATATTTGCCGCCCGCCTTGGAGCGTGCTTTCGGTCAGCCCGTCGGAGGCGTTCGCAAGCGTGCGCAGACCCAGCTTCTTTCCTGCGGCGACGTTGAAGAACGTGATTATCGTCACAAAGCCCAGTCCGCCGACCTGTATCAGCAGCATTATCACCGCTTGACCGAATATCGTCCAGTTTGTGAACGTATCCACCGTAATAAGCCCTGTCACGCAGGTTGCGGATACCGCAGTGAAAAGGCAGTCGAACAACGGCGTTCCGCCGCTTTTTGAGGAAAACGGCAGCCACAGCAGCAGCGTCCCCGCAATAATTATTATCAAAAATCCCAGACACAGCGTCCGTGCAGGCTGCATATGCCTGACGTTCTTTTTTATTATTGGCATGGCATTATGAAATTACAACGCTCACTCCCGCCGTTTTCGGCAGGGTGGCTATCGTCTGCGCCGAGCGGCGTATATATCTTATGCTGTCAACCGAGCATTCCCCGCCGCCGGTGTTTGTGAGTGTAAGCCTGAGGTCGCTGACAGCTTCCGTCAGGGTGAAGCTAATCGTGAGCTCGCCGTTGGAGAAGTCCGTTTCACAGTCAACGGCGCTGCCGCCTGCGGTGAGGGAAACGGAAAGGTTCTCCGTGTTATAGCCCTTTACGGTGAAAGCAAGGTCGCCGGGGGTGCGTATCACAAGGTCGCTTGTGCGCACAATTCCGCCCGCCGGAAGCTCCGCCGTGCTGCCGTTCGTTTCCGCACCGTTTTCGGTGTGCAGGCTGTCTGCGGTGTATTCCTTGACGAGATAGCTTGTCATACGCACCGACATTTCCCCGACGGATACCGCCGAGCCGCCGTTCTTGTTGGTGAGCTTCAGCTGGACGTTTTCGGTCTTTTCGGAAACCGAGAAGCGAAGCAGGAGCTCGCTGTCCGTGCGGCTTATCACCTCGTAGGGAATATCCGTGGATTTCTTGTCGGAGGTGAGCGAAATCACAAGGCCGCTTATGTCGCTGCCGCTGACGCAGGCGGTGTAGCTGCCCTTGTTGTAAAGCGTGAAGTAGTTGGTGTATACCGAGGAGCCTTCGGGCAGTATTGCGCAGCCGCCGCTTCTGGTCACGGAGTTCGTGCCGGGGATATTTTCGCCCGTGTAGCAAAGCGCTCCGGGGTCGGTCGTTTCAAGACCGTTTTCGAGTACCCAGCTTATCGCCTCGTCGGAGCAGGCGTACAGCTGCACGTTGTTGTTTACGCTCCCCACAAGGTACACGCCGTCCAGCCACATATTCAGGTTGTTTTCACGTCCGCTGATGATAAAGTCGGGGCAGGTTTCGAGAGCCTGGAGCTTCTTTGTGTTTGAAGCGAGCCGCAGCTTCATTTCGGGGAACAGGAACTGCGCCTTCGAGTATCGTTCGCCTTTCATCGAGAAGCAAAGCACGTCGTTGTAGGGGCAGTCCTCTATCATAGAGAGCGCTTCCGTCACATAGTCCGCACCGTACTGTGCGTTCTTTCCCTGTACTATGGTGTAGTTGTCGAAGCCGTACAGCGAGGAGTATATCAGCAGCGCTGCCAGAGGTATCGCAATATGGTTGAACAGCGACTCGCCGTTCTTCTTTATCAGGCGGATTATCACCACCGCCATAAGCAGCAGCATGACAATGCCTATTATCTTGATGAACGAGGTTTCGGTAAAAGCGTCCTTGAGTCCCTCGCCTATGCGAAGCGGCGCTATTCCCAGTATCATTGCGCCGACAATGCTCTTTGTGCCGTCGCCCACCACTGCCGAAACCGTGAAGGCTTCCGTCATAACGCAGATGAAAGCCCCTGTCAGCAGTGCGGCGAAGCAGTGCTTTATTGTGAGGCGCCGCCGATATATCAAGATGAGCGTCGGGAATATAGCAATGGGGAAGAACGTTTCGATGTACCGCCCGAATATTGCCGTATCCGCACGGGTGTCGTATACCGTGGAGGTAGCCTTGAAAGCGACGCTCACCGCAAAAATCGCCCCCATGGTCAGCAGGGCGAACCAGCAGAAAACAGCCATGCTTGTGCCGACGCCGGCTTTTGCTTCTCCCTCGCCGTCCGCGCCGCCGTTTGCGGTGCGCTTTGCGTTGACGTAGTACATCACGATTGCGGAGATTATCAGCACAATGCAAACAGCGCCGAAGCCCCATGTGGAGCTGAGGAAGTAGAAGAAATGCCCGAAAAGCGTCTGCGGGAAATGCGCCAGCTCCTCGCTGTCTATATCGGTGATACGGGAGAGCATATTCTCGATTGTGTTGACGGAAGCCTTTGAGTCTGCGGTTTTAAGCCAGAGAACCGACTGGAGATAGCGCTTGATGAGCTTATCCAGAACCAGAAAGCCCGCCGTGCCCGAGAAAAAGCCTATGAGCGAGAACAGCCTGCGCCGCATTGTTATCAGCACGATAAGCTCCAGCACCACGCCTGCGGCGGTGAGCGCCAGCATACGTCCGTGCGTGGCGTATGCCGCCGCCAGCACCAGCCCCGCCAGCACCGCCAACAGCTGCTGCACGAATACCGCTTTGAAGCTGCGAGAGGTATCCTTGTGGCTTTTCAGCGAAAGGTACATCAGCAGGGCAAACACCCACGGGAGAATACAGCACATGGTTTCGTTCCATGTGTATTTGGTGAGAAGCAGGTAGCTGGGGTACAAGCCGCAGATTACCGCAATGAACACGCTTGAAAGCTTTCGCACGCCGAACCAGTTCCGCGCGAGAAAGTAGACAATGACCGGGGCGAAGCTCATGATGAAGCCGTTTATGAGCAGCATAGCCCGATACTGCGCCATAGGCTCGCCGATAAGGCTGAACACCGGGATATAGAACAGGCTCTGGAAATAGCCGTAATATCCCCCTGCGGACACCGTGGCAGACCAGTCCAGCCCGTTGACCCATGCGGCAACGCCCGTAACGGCGTACTCGTCGGGGGTGAGGTTGAACATGGAGGTGACCTGCGTCATCAGCACATGCACCGTCAGCGTGACAGCATACAGCGCAAGCATAAGAAACCAATCGCTGACAAACGGGCTGCTTTTCCTGACTGCGGTAATTCCGGCGGGCGTATCCACCGTCGGCGGTATTTCCGGCGCACGGCTTATTTCCGGCTCGCTTTCCGCCGGAGTATCAAGGGTTATTTTAAGCTCCGGCATTTCGTTGTTTTCATCATTAACCAAGAGTGTCACTCCGTTCGATATTGTGTTTTCGCTCGATAGGTTTTGGGATTACAATTATACTTTAGGTTTTTGCGATTGCTTATTATACTTTGAGTTTTTGTGGCGCCGCTTGATTATTCCGACGGAATATCGTTCTCGGCGTCTGTTTCGCTTGTCGCATTGATTGCGGCAATATCCGCAGACTGCTTGTATTTCATGTAATCCCTTGCGGTTTCGCCGTGGGCGTAAACCGAAAGCCCGCCCTCCGTGCCGATATAGTCGTAATCCTCTTCATCAAGCGGCAGCGGCGTTTCCTCGTCGGCGATGATTATGCAGTTTTCGGGGATATTCTTTTCCTTGCGGATTATCGTCACCCGTGTGCGGGGGTTGAGGAACTGTATCAGTCCGGCGTTCCGTGATTTCATCTTGTAGCAGACTATCAGCGGCGAAGCCGCCTCGTCGTAAAGCAGCGTGGAAACCTCCCGTGCAGGTTCGGTTTTTGCGAGGTTTTCTTCCGCACGGTCGGGCAGATAGACCAGCCCGGCGAACAGCGTGGTATACACGCAAAGGCAGCACAGCATTCCAGATATGAAGCCCTTTCCGCTCTTTTTGGAGCAGGCGGTGAACACTGCGAAGAACGCCAGCACCGAGAAAGTCACGGAGGTCATGATGATAAAGCTTTCTGCGGTAAAGGCCTTTGTGTAGTCCTCGCCTATGCGCCACGGCATAAGCCCCAGCACGGGGGATTCCCGATAGCCCTTTGCCGATTCTATCCTATGGTATGATGCGGTGAAGAAGCTGACGCAGACGTAGGCGTACACTCCTGCCGCCCATGCGGTCTGCTTTACGGTAATGCCGTATCTGAACAGGAACATCAGCACAAAGAATATTGCCAGCGGAGCTACATTGTCGGTATAGCGCCCGAACATGGTGAGGTCTTTTATATCGTCTATCTGTCCCGAATTGAACTTGAACAGCACGGAAAGCGCCATAGAGCCGCCCACGGTGAGGCAGGCGTAAATCCCCAGCGTGAGCATGCGGGGGCTGTATTTATGCTCTGCGGCGGTGAATATCTCAACGCCGTCAACCACCTCTCGCTTTCTGCCGCCGTGCCATTCGAGAAAATATGTGACCGCCATCAGGAAGAAAAGCGATACGGCGAGAGCGCCCAAGCCCACGGTAGAGGTCATGAAGGTATAGAGATGACCGAACAGCGCCGAGGAAAACCTGCCGAAGCCGCCCTCCTCAAAAAGACCCAGCACTCTGTCCGCTTCGCTCTCCATGGTGTTCCCCGAGGCGTTGCCGAGCCATACCAGCTGCTGTATGAGCTTTTTGGCGAAATGCTCCCCGACAAAGGAGAATATCATCACCGGGAAAAACACGGGCAACACAAGTATGGTGCGCTTCATGAATATCCGCACGATAAGCAGGGTCATCACGAAAGCAATCACCACCGCCAGCAGCCGCGAATGCGCCGCATAGCACACGGCGCACAGCAGACCTGCCGCCGCCGACCACAGACATCTTGAGCCGGATTTTCGGCAGTCCACCGCCTGAAATATTATCCACAGGAGAACCCACGGCAGCAGGCTGCATATCGTTTCGTTCCACATGAATTTGGTGTGGGCGATATAGGTGATGTAGCACCCGGAGCATATCGCTGCGGTAAGCCGCTGCCACACCTTCTTTACGCCCACACGTCCTGCGACATGGTAGGCAATCAGCGGCACGAAGCTGATAAGCACGCCGTTCATGACAATGCAAGCCTTGTACAGCGCATAGGGATTTCTGAACAGCAGGAACAGCGGAGCATAGAACAGCGCCTGAACATAGCCGTAGTAGTAGCCGACCTTTTCCATCAGCAGCGACCAGTCCTTGCCGGAGTAGAATGCGGAAATGCTTGCCACGCCCAGCTCGTCGGGGTTCACCGCCGGAAGCTCCATGCACATAGCCAGCAGGGAATGCATAACGACGCCGAACGCAAACATCACAAACATCACGCCCCTGTCGCCGAAGTTGGTATAGAAGCGCTTTAATGCCTGTATCATTACTTGTTTATCTCTTCTTTCGTGTAGCTGCAAAGGTTATAGTTTTTGCAGTTCGGGTTGGTGTTGTTGTATTCTATGCGCTTGACATGGAACAGTGTTTCGTCCATCACCCTGCGGCAGCCGGAAATAGCGTCCGCCACCAGCCCGAAAATACCTATCTGGAAGCCCACGATAGCCAGCACCGCCATCAGCACGAGGGACTGGATATGACCGCTGCCCTCGCCCATGCAGGCGAAAACGATAAAGCGCACGCCCAGCGCCAGTGCCGCCAGAATGAACAGCCCCGCCATGACAAGGAAAGTCTTGAGCGGCTTTCTCATGACGTAGTTGCGGATAATGGTGCCGCCGGAGCGCTTGATATAGCCCCACATGGATTTGAACAGGCGGCTCTTGCGAAGCTCGGGGTTTGTGTTGATATCCACCGACATTATTTTTGTGCGGTCAGCGCCGGCGGTGATTATGGTTTCGAGGGTGTAGGTGTAGTCGGACAGCACGTTCAGACGCATTGCCGCTTCTCTTGTGTATGAGCGGAAGCCGCTGGTTGTGTCAACCACGTCTGTGCCGCTTGCCTTTCTCACAACGCCGCTGCCGAGCTTCTGGAGCTTCTTTTTCAGCGGCGAGAAATGCTCTATCGTGTCTGTGCGGCGGTTGCCTATTACCATGGTTGCCTTTCCCTCAAGCAGGGGGCGAACCAGCTTTTCGATATCCGCACCGGCATACTGGTTGTCGGCGTCCGTGTTGACGATAATGTCCGCACCCAGCCTCAGGCATGCGTCAATCCCTGCCATAAAGCCCTTGGCAAGCCCGCGGTTATGCACAAAGCTGACGATATGATGTACTCCAAGCTCCTTTGCGCGCTCAACCGTGCCGTCGGTGCTTCCGTCGTTGATTATCAGATATTCTATTTCGTCTATACCGTCGATATGCGTCGGCAAATCCCGAATGGTTACGTCCAGCGTTTCCGCTTCATTATAGCATGGTATCTGAATTATTAATTTCATTGATATTGTTTCTCCCTTTTTATGGCTTTATTATATGATTATGATTTGCGGCTTTCATAGCTGTCCGATAAAAAACAGCAGAACATACTGAAGCAGATAAACGGCAAGCATAGCGGCTATTGCCCGCAGCCATGAGGGAGTACCCTTTTCGGCGAGCGCCTCATAGTAGCCCTCCGCCCTGCCGTCGTCGAACCTCATTCGTATTTTTTGTATACGCTTTACGGCGAAGCGGTAGTACAGATAATCCCCGAACAGGCACAGCAGCACCATTGCCGCAAACGCAAGAGCGCTTGCGCCGAGCCGCAGACCGGCGAGCATTTCCGCAGAGCCTATCCCCGCACTGCTCAGCATGGTGGGAACATAGTAGAGCATATCCAGCGCCAGCCATGCGATACCCAGCAGATCCATACGGCGGTAGAACTGATGTATGGGCGCAAAAAATCCCGCACAGACGTTGAAGAATATTCTGCGCTTTTTCTGCCCGGGCAGCGTCGGCGCACGGAAAGCCGCAAACGCCTGAGAATAATGCATGACGGATCTCCCCACAAAGGTGGAAAGCTCCTTGCTGCTTACGCCGTCCTCGCCCCGAGAGTCGTCGTAGAGCCGTTCGATGTATTGCTCGAAATCCATGGGGCGTTCTTGGTTGATTTCCCTGTCGTACTGCGCAGACTGTCCGCCGGGGTATTCCGCACGGCTGTCGGAAAATTCGTCCGGCTTGGGCTGAGGCTGTTCCTGCGGTTCTTCTCCGGGGAGAAAGCCTTTCCATTCAAAGCCCTGTGCGTGGAACTCCTCCGCACCGCAGTGACCTGCCGCCAGATAGCACGCACGATGGTGGGGCGTTCCGCATTCCGGGCATACCACCACGTCGGATTTGTCGTTGAGCGGCGTTCTGCATATCGGGCAGAGCTTGTTATCAAATCGTGACATTTGTTTTCCTTTCGCTTGTTCGTGTGTTACACATATACATTATATAGTATATCACAAATTCCGACGGATTTCAATATTAATCATAAAATTATCAGAATATTGTATATTTATGATTTATAACTGTATAAAACGAGTTTTCCGCAATAATCATAAATAACGTATAAACCTATCGAAAGTATACAAAATAACCAAATCTCACGAAAAGAACGTACCCGCACCGCAAATCCTATCGAGCGTATACATAATAATAAAAAACCACAAAAAGAACGTACTCGCAACACAAAGCCTATCGAGCGTAAACATAATAATTAAAAACCACAAAAAGAACGAATTCCATGTTGCCCTCGGTTGGCGGCATCCGGTTTTGCGCACAGCATTTCATATCTCCTATGCAGGAGCTGACGTGTTGCGCAAAGCCAACCGCCTTTTGGGGCAACAGCGCAAGCATCCTGCTTGCGCCGTCGGCGCACGCCGACCCGACCGGTTGAAAACTTGTGTCTATGTTGATTATTTTGTTGAATATTTTTTGTACACAATGTACAACCGAGGGCGGCAATGAAATTGATTTATTCTGCAAAAAACAGAAAATCGGGATTAAAATTGTTAAAATTTAATTTTTGTGTTGACGGAATATTTTTTTTTGTATATACTATACTCAAGAGATAAGACAGAAAGATACTGCGATCTCTGGTAGAACACAAAGGAAAGAAAACACACAGGAGGGCACAGGCTCTCCGGAGTCAGCAAACTGAAGTATTTCAAATGGAGGTTTTAACTATGTGCATGAAAGAAGTAGAAGTCAAGAACCAGGTAGGTCTTCACGCCAGACCCGCAACATTCTTTATCCAGAAGGCAAACGAGTATAAGTCTTCCATCTGGGTAGAAAAGGAAGAGCGCAGAGTAAACGCTAAGAGCCTGCTCGGTATTCTCTCCCTCGGCATTGTCGGCGGTGCAAATATCCGCATAATTGCCGACGGCAGCGATGAGCAGCTTGCTGTTGACGGGCTTGTAAAGCTTGTAGAGGGCGGCTTCTCCGAGTAATCGGCGAGCTGCTGCGCACGGAGCGGGAAATAAAGCTTTGCGCGCGAATTCACTGTGGCATACGGACGATGGGGCAGGTTTCGGGTTTCCCGAGCTTGCCCTGTTTTGCTGTTTAAGGCATAGAGCAACAGAGAGGATATCTGAAGATAAATGAAGAAAGCATTATTGACTGCGGCTGCGGCTTCGGTGCTTATGATGAGCGGCTGCACCGCCGAGCTTCCCGACGGATACGGGGAATTTACCGCCGCACGGAACAAATACGAGGAGCTTGACAGCGCAAGGGTGATTATGACCGACCTTGACACGGGGGAGCAGATAATGGAATTCAGCTTCTATTTCACCGCAAACGATGAAATGGTGCTGAGCTATGACGGAAGCTGGGACGGCGAGCGGCAGCAGGCGTACAGCGACGGCGCAGAGTTTTTCTATAAGGAAAGCGGCGACGAAAAGTGGACGGTAATAGGCTCCGGCGACGACAGCTATATATATAATGTATACAACCGCAAGTACCGCTATCCCTATGCCGAGGGAAGAATGTTCTTCCTTGCGGCGGAAGCCGTGCGGCAGGCGGCTGTGACCGTGAACGCCGACGGAACGACGGAGATAACCTACGATTACGACCCCGAAAAGCTGAACAGCGCCTCCATGCCCGGCGTTGAGGAGGAGATTTCGGATTTTGAGGAGCTTTCAACCACGCTGAAAATAAATGCGGAGGGCATTCCCGTAAGCTTTACCGAGGGGGGAACCGTCACCACGGTATCCGGCGAAACGCTGACGCTTAATATGCGCATTGATATCACCGAAATAAACGAGGTGTTCGAGATACCCTATCCCGTTGACGAGGTGTACAAGTCGTGAGAAGTCCCTATATAAGGGGGGAATAGTCGGCGGCAGGGTTCTGTCTGCGTTTCCCGCAGGTGTATATAAAGAAAAGCCGCTCCCGAACAAATCGGAAGCGGCTTGAAGATTTCGGCTGTCAGGCAGGCGTAGCATTCTCCTGCATCTCTCGGGTTGCCCCTGTCGTACCGGCGGCGTGTGGTCGCTACGAAATTTACCACCTCAGACAGCCTACATTATCTTATCTTTAATAAAGCCGATATGATACAAGTCATGACCTCCTGCCGCCGTTATGCCTTTGTATCAAGCACAAGCTTTGCGTTTTCGCCGGAGGACATTGACCGATACATTTTAGCCTTAGCCTTGGCACGCTTCACCTTTTTTACCTCCGGGGACTGTTCCGCCTTTGCGGCGTCCTTGGGGGTAGCGGCTTTTTTGATAAGGCTGTCGGCTTTTTTTACCTCCGCTTCGGTGGGAAGCGAGGAATATTCGCCGCTTTTCACATACCGGTTCATGGCTTGCTCGCTGCGAAGCGCTGTCTGACCGCCGGCTGCCGAGCCGGAGCTGCCGCCCGATTTCATTGCGGCGGCTGCCGAGCAGGTGCCCGTCATCTTCATGCGCAGAGCCTCGTTTTTTGTCCTGCACTGCCGGAGCGCCTTTTCGGTGCGGCTTTGTTCCTCCTGCGCCGCCTTTGCCGCAAGATACGCCTGAGGAGATTTTTTTCTGAGATATTCCATCTCGGTGCTTGTCAGCTTGCCTCCGCTGTAATGCTTGGTCAATATCCCGGACAGCTTATTGTCGTTTGCGTTTTCGGAGGTGCTTCCGTTGGTTATGCTGTCAAGCTTTTTGTCCTGCTCCTCCATCCATTGCTGAATGGATTTTTTGCTGTCCTCACCGTATTCTTCCCGACCGGTGCTGTCGCTGCCGTTCTTTTTTTGTTCCCACTTATTCTGCGTTTTGAGGGCTTTCACATAGCTGCTGACAGACCCGATAGACGAAAAATCCACAAAATCACCTCCCGCTTCGTTCTGCAATACCTCTAATCCGTATATCGGCAGCCCCGCCCCCAAACTTTAGCGGTCGGCGGCTGAAAAAGCGTGAAACTGCACAAAGCTGTCAGGTAGTTTTTGTGCGGTGTTTCCCTAAAGTTTTTAATATTTCTGCCGATATCAATATAAATCAAATAGGTATACAATCGGACGAACGTAATCAAGGCAGTGAGTTTCCCTGCATTTAGGAAAAGAAAGGGTGGGTTTTTATGAATATCACAAGTATGAGCAACAGGGAATTGTATAAAACTATTACGGGGTATGATTATCCGAATACAGCTACAACAAGCGATGAATCTGCCAATGAAAGCGAAAAAATATCCAATCGGGATAGTTTTGAGTATTCCGATGATATGGATTTTAACGACAAATACACTAAAATGGTCATAACCAGCAGAACAATAATTGACTTACGCAGAGGTATTGAAGGAAGTATTCCTACTAAGGAGAGAATTGCCACTTATTTCGGTAATATGGCAAAGCGTCTTGACAATGCGTATGCCGAGGGTAAATTCACAAAGGATGAATATGACTATCTTAACTCCGGTATTGCCGAGCAGATGGAACATTACACTGCCTGTGCGGAAAATACTGCTGCCCGACGTGAAATCGGTTATGAGCGATCAATGCGTTCGTCCAATGCCTTATATAATAAGCACATGACAAGAGAAGAGCGTCAGGCTGAATTACAGGCAAAAATCAAGGAATATATTGACAAAAGATTCAAAATCGACAGAGCTTCTCTTTTGGAACAGTTTAATGCTGTCAGATACGGAAAATCTTACACAAATCTTGTGTGAACCTCGTATGAAACGGCGTGTTAAAGTTAAAAGGAGATGTGTTATATGAACGTTTCAAGTGTAACAACAGCTAATGCAATGGGTGTTGCGAGCGCCAAGCAATCCCAAAGCGAAATTCCCGAGAACGATACGGCAGCCGAGGCAGCGGCAAAACCCAAGAATTTTGATACAATGGTGCTGTCATGGCAAACAGCCGATAATTTAGTCTTTACTTGGGATAGAAATGATATGGATGCAGTAAACGTTTCGAAAGAAACCGAAGATTATATCTGGAATTCCATTGACGATATAGATGTTAAGCTTGTGTGCCGTACTTTGACGAATGACGAGCTTGCTGCCCATTTTGCCGACTTTGGAAAACGTCTTGACAGTGCATATGCAAGCGGTAAATACACCGAAAGTCAGTATAATGAACTTAACGCCGCTTTGGACAATTACAGGGAAATAATGACAACAAGAGTAGAATCGCTAAGAGCTGTTCAGAAAATGGGTTATGAACACGGACGATTAAGTCCGAAACAAAGGTATGAGGAATATTTATATATGTCAAAAATGACAGAGCAGGAACGTATTGAGGATAAGAAAAATACGATTCAAGCATACATAGACCGTTATACCGGCATTGACAGGGATAATATGCTGAGCCTTGTTAATTTGCTTCGGTATAATTTGGATACTAAGGCTTGAGTTTTGATATGAAAATTTTCTGCCAAGCGGGATAAATTTATCAAAATCATACAGCCGAGCCGTCACATGCTTTATCTCCTAATTATCTCGCCGCATTGATTTTTATGTGAAAAATTTGTAAAAAGCTTGCAATGCTTCGGGATTTGTGCTATAATAACCTATATACCATGATTATTTAAGTTCAACATAAAGTTATAAAGTAACGGAGATGTAATATGCAGGCAGAAAAAACCTCAGATACCGCCGTAACCCTTTTCGACAGAATATCGGGTACGGGTGAGTATTTGTTTATCGTACTTATCACAGTGATTTCCGCCGCAGGCAGGGCGCTGTTCCGGCTTTTCGGGGCGCTGGGCAGGCGGCTGGCTTGGGTGGGAAACAAGCTTTCCGTTCTGGCAAAAAAGCTGGGAAGAGGGCTTTCCGCACCGTTCGCGCGTTATATCAGGGCGTTCAGAATGGGCAGCGGCGAAATACACCGTGCGAGAGAGAGGGGCATACTGCCCGCCTGCGGCGCAGGAATACGAGTGACGGGAAAGCTGCTGTTCGGCAAAAGAGGGATTTTGGTAACGCTGTGCAACTGGGCGTTGCCGATATTGAGCTGTGTGTTCCTGTTCAGCATAGTCAGCTATGCCAACAGCATGACCTATGCGCTCAAGCTTTCGGTAAACGGCGATTTCATGGGCTATGTCACGGACGAGTCGGTGTTCACCGACGCCGAAAAGATAGTTCAGCAGCGTATAACCTATCTTGACAGCAACACCGAGATGTTCACCTTTGACAGTTCGTACGAGGTGGATATGGTGGGATACGGCTCTACGCTCACAAAATATCAGCTTGCGGACAAAATGCTGTCCTCCGTGGACGCAGAGATATCCTACGCCTACGGAATGTACATAGGCGGCTCGTTCTACGGTGCGCTGGAAAGCAAGGACAGGGTGGAGCAGACCCTTGAAAATCTGCTGGACGCTTACAGAGAGGGCGGCGAGGAAACCGTCCAATTTGAAAGCACAATCTCCTACGAGCCGGGACTTTACCTCACGGAAAGCATTGTCAGCGAGGATTCCATCATAAGGCTGCTCAACACCAAAAAGACGGTTGCGACATATTACACCGTGGCGGAGGGCGATTCTCCGCTGGGAGTTATCGGAAAGCTCGGCATGACCGAGGAGGAGCTGACAAAGCTCAATCCCGACTTCTCGCTGGACAGCTTTCTCCAGATAGGCGACAAGCTGCTGATAACGCAGGAAGAGCCGTTCCTCACCGTTTCCGTCACCAGAAAGGAAACGTACGAGGAATCGGTAGACTATGAAACCGAGTATATTGACGATTCCACGCATTATCAGGGTTCCTCCACGATAATACAGGACGGCGAAAACGGCGTTGAGAGGGTAACGGCGGACGTTTCCTACATAAACGGCGTTGAAACGAGGAGAAAGGTTCTCAGCCGGGAAACCGTCAGCGAGCCGACGCCCGAGATAATTGCGCTGGGTACCAAGGCGATACCGTCCGGCATTACCGCAGAGATTTCCGAGAACAGACCCGTAGGTCAGCTTGTATGGCCGGTAGGCGGTTCCGACGGCGGACAGATAAGCGAGATGATGGACGGCTACGGCGGCTATGAAGGTCACAGTGGCGTTGATATCTCTGCGCCTTACGGAACGCCGATATATGCGGCGGAATCCGGCACGGTCATTCTCGCACAGTGGTATTACGGCTACGGCAACTGCGTAATGATACAGCACGACAGCGGCATTGTCACCGTTTACGGTCATGCAAGCTATCTGCATGTGACGCAGGGGCAGCAGGTCACCGCCGGCGAACTTATCGCCGATGTCGGCGCAACCGGCAAAGCATATGGAAATCACTGCCATTTCGAGGTAAGAATTAACGGCGTTCTGATGAACCCGATAAATTATCTGCCGTGGCATAAGCGGGCTTCGTGGTGTGTTGAATATTAATCGTAAAATCGTCGGAAATGCCCCGATGGGGCATTCCTGCCGGGCATCCCAGCTGCGCGCGTAAGGCATAAGGCGTAAGCCGTTGCCAGTACACTTGCTGGGATAGAAGTGTTTTTTGCCCCGGCAGAGCCG
>CAYRLM010000020.1:0-18679 GCA_964425035.1 uncultured Ruminococcus sp. | reverse complement strand
CTTTGCCCAATATCTATTGCAGCACTACAATCATTTCAATTGCTTTATTGCCCTACTACTTGACAAAAAAACACGATTGATGTATAATAAAAAGGTATTGGTGTAATTATGCCTTCTGCGTCAAATAACACTTAAAATTCAGACTAAAGGAGCGCTTTTATGAAAGGAATAGTTCTTGCCGGCGGCTCGGGAACACGCCTTTATCCGCTGACAATGATAATATCGAAGCAGCTGCTGCCGGTATACGACAAGCCTATGATATACTATCCGCTGTCTACACTTATGCTTGCCGGAATTAAGGATATTCTCATTATTTCAACGCCGCAGGATTTGCCGAATTTTGAAAAACTGCTTGGCGACGGATCGGCTTTCGGACTGAATCTCAGCTACAAGGTTCAGCCTTCTCCCGACGGATTGGCGCAGGCGTTTATTCTCGGAGAAGAATTTATCGGAAATGATTGCTGCGCTATGGTGCTCGGCGACAATATCTTCTATGGCAGAGACTTCGCCAAGACGTTGAAAGAGGCTGTGAAAAACGCAGAGGCAAATCACCGCGCAAGCGTCTTCGGATATTATGTGGAAGACCCTGAACGTTTCGGCGTTGTGGAGTTCGACAAATCGGGAGAGGTTATTTCTATCGAGGAAAAGCCCCGGTGTCCGAAATCCAACTATGCGATTACAGGTCTTTATTTTTATGACAACAGCGTTGTGGAATACGCAAAAAGTCTCAAGCCGTCCGCAAGAGGAGAACTGGAGATCACGGATCTTAACAGCATCTTCCTTGAAAAAGGCAGATTGGACGTTCAAATTCTCGGAAGGGGCTTTGCATGGCTGGATACGGGTACGATGGACAGCCTTATGGAGGCGGGTCAGTTTGTACAGATGGTCGAGAGACGTCAGGGCGTCAAGATTTCTGCCATTGAAGAAATCGCTTATAACAACGGGTGGATCTCAAAAGACAAGCTGCTTGAATCCGCCCATAGATATGGAAAATCCACTTACGGCAAGCATCTTATGAACGTTGTCGAAGGCAAATATCGTTATTGAGAGCATAGGAGTTTACATCATGAACAAGATTGAAACAAAGCTCAGGGACGTATTTATCCTTGAGCCGGCAGTATTCGGAGATAACCGGGGCTGGTTTATGGAGAGCTGGTCGAAGCGGACGATGGAAGAAGCCGGTTTATTTTATGATTTTATTCAGGACAACCACTCATACAGCAGCGTAAAGGGGACTATCAGAGGTCTTCACTTTCAGAACGGCGAATTTGCGCAGGCCAAACTTGTCCGCTGCGTAAAGGGTGCGGTTCTTGACGTTGCCATCGATATAAGAAAAGGTTCTCCCACATACAAGCAGTGGGTATCTGTGGAGCTTTCCGCCGAAAACAAGCGTCAGCTGCTTATTCCCAGAGGCTTCGCGCACGGCTTTGTTACCCTTACGGACGAGGTTGAGTTCCTCTACCGCGCGGATAATTTCTACAACAAGGCAAGCGAGGGTTCGATACGCTGGAACGACCCTGTAATCGGCGTTCAGTGGGGAATTGACAATCCCATAGTTTCCGAAAAGGACGGGGTAGCTCCGCTGTTTGACGATGTGGCATTTCCTTATTTTGAATACAAAAAATGAATTAAGAGGTTTTTATGAAAATTATTGTAACGGGCGGTGCGGGATTTATCGGCGGCAATTTTGTGCATTATATGCTGAAATCACACCCCGAGTACCGCATAATCTGCTTGGATTGCCTGACCTATGCCGGCAACCTTGAAACGCTTGCCCCCGTGATGGACAATCCGAATTTCCGCTTCTGCAAGGTCGATATTACCGACAGGGACGCAGTTGATAAGGTGTTCGAGGAAGAACACCCCGACATAGTTGTGAATTTCGCTGCGGAAAGTCACGTTGACCGTTCAATAGAAAATCCCGGAGTATTTCTTAACACCAATATCATCGGCACTCAGGTTATGATGGACGCCTGCCGAAAATACGGCATTCAGCGTTATCATCAGGTTTCCACCGACGAGGTTTACGGAGATCTGCCGCTGGACAGACCCGATTTGTTCTTCACCGAGGAAACTCCGATACACACAAGCTCTCCGTATTCCGCTTCAAAGGCGGGTGCGGATCTTCTGGTGCAGGCATATCACCGCACATACGGTCTGCCTGTAACCGTTTCAAGGTGCTCCAACAATTACGGCCCGTATCATTTCCCCGAAAAGCTCATTCCCCTCATGATAGCCAACGCCCTCAACGACAAGCCGCTCCCGGTATACGGAGAGGGGCTTAACGTCCGCGACTGGCTGTATGTCGAGGATCACTGCCGTGCGATTGACCTAATCATTCATAAGGGAACTGTGGGCGAGATTTATAATATCGGCGGGCATAACGAAATGAGGAACATCGACATCGTCAGAATGATATGCAAGGCGCTGAACAAGCCGGAGAGCCTTATTACCTATGTCGCAGACAGAAAGGGTCACGATATGCGCTACGCTATCGACCCGACCAAAATACACAACGAGCTTGGCTGGCTTCCCGAAACAAAGTTTGCGGACGGTATTCAAAAAACGATACAGTGGTATCTCGATAACCGGAAGTGGTGGGAAAATATAATCAATGGAGAATATCAGCAGTATTACGAAAGAATGTACAAAAACAGATAAGCCTTTAATCACAATAGTCATGGCGGTTTATAAGCCGAACATGAAGTGGTTCAAGGAACAGTTGGAGTCGCTGAACGAGCAGACCTACCCTAACCTTGAGCTGCTTATCTGCGACGACTGCCCGGATTTTCCCGTTGACGAAAAAATTATTGCGGATTGCATTACACGATTTCCGTACAGGCTTTTCATGAACGAAAAAAATCTCGGCTCCAATCTGACGTTTGAACGGCTTACTCAAACGGCGGGCGGAGAATATATAGCGTATTGCGATCAGGACGACGTTTGGCTCCCGGAGAAGCTCTCGGTTCTTGCCGATGAAATCGAACGAACAAACTCTCTGCTGGTTTGCTCGGATATGCTGATTATAGACGCAGACGGCAATCAGACAGCGGACAGTATTACAAAAGTAAGGCGTCATCACAAATTTTTCAGCGGCGGCGGCCTTGCGGAAAAGCTGGTTTTCCGAAACTGGGTTGCGGGCTGCACGGTGTTGGTTCGCAGAGAAAGCGCTCAGGCAGCCGTCCCGTTCTGCCCATATATGGTGCATGACCAGTATATAGCCCTGTGCTGTGCGGCGCAGGGGCGCGTTGAATCTGTGATGCGCCCGCTGATAAAATACCGTATTCACGGCTCAAACCAGACCGGCGTCATGGCAGGAGTAAACAGCCGCAGCGATTATCTTGAGGTCAGAATAAAGCAGGTGAAAAATAAGCTGGAATGGCTTAACGGCAATTTTCCCTACACGGAGACAATCAAAGACGCATTGTCAGACGGCATGGAATGGGTGAATGCCAGAATCGCCCGCATGACCGAAAGAGGCGGCGCTTCAATAGTCTGGAAATACAGAAAATTCTCACCCAAGACATCGCTCTTTGAGATTTTTGCGCCGTATATGCCGGAACGATTGTTCCTGACCATTATCAAAATGGTCAGATATAATAAAATATGAAAGGAATTTAAGCAAATGAAAGTAGTAGGAGTTATACCGGCAAGATACCAGAGCAGTCGTCTGCCCGGAAAGCCTTTGGCAGACATATGCGGCAAGCCTATGGTTTGGTGGGTATATCAGCAGGCAAAGAAGGTTGAGGCGCTCGACGACGTATATGTTGCTACCGACGATGAACGAATCGAAACAGTATGCAGGGAGCTTGAAATACCTGTTATAATGACCTCAAAGGATAATCCGACTCATCTTAACAGAATATATGAATTTTCACATAAGGTAGATTCCGATCTGTACGTTGTCATCTGCGGTGACGAGCCTCTTATCAAAAGCGAGGTCATCGGCGCTGTAATCCCCAAAGAAATGCCTGATCAGAAATATGTCGCAAGAGCGCTTATGCGCGAATTTACGGAGCCTACAGAGGTTGTTGATCCGGGAAATATTAAAATTGCCGCCAATGCAAACGGTGATTGCCTGTATCTGTCAAGAAGCCCCATTCCGTTCCCCTACAAGACTGTTCTGTATAAATTCAGAAAAATCGTAGGTATCGAATGCTACAATAAGGCCGCGTTGGAATTCTTCGTCAACGCTCCCGTCGGCGACCTTGAACGCATCGAGGATATTGCCATTCTGCGTTTCATGGAGGGGCGTGTCGGAATGCATTTCACACTGGTACAAACCGACGCACTTTCCGTAGATACGGAAAAAGACCTTGAAAAGGTAAGATTACTAATTAAGCAGCGCACACAAGCTGAAAGGTAAACAAAATGAAAAACATTAGGTTGCTGGATTGTACGTTAAGAGACGGCGGATTTGTAAACCAATGGAAATTTGGCGAGGATTGCATCACCAATATTTATGAACGTCTTGAACTTGCCGGAATTGATATAATCGAAGTAGGCTATCTGCGGGATTATGTCGATTACGATATAAACGAAACACAGTTTCCCGATACCGCTTCAATCGGCAAAATAATTCCGAAAACCAAATGCTCAAATTCTCTTTCGGTGGCAATAATCGACTTCGGAAACTGTGCCATCGAACAGATAGAGCCTTGCGAAAAAACCGTGCTGGACGGCATTCGGGTCACATTCAAGCACAGAGAAATGGCCGAGGCGATAAAGTTTTGCAGACAGATCAAGGACAAAGGATACCTTGTATCGCTTCAGCCTGTTTCCTTTATGGACTATACTCCGCAGGACGTTCTCGACCTTGTGAAGCTTGCAAACGAGCTTGATCCGTTTGCGGTCTGCATTGTGGACACCTACGGTTTTATGAACAAGCGTGATTTGCTGAGATATTATTCGCTGATGGACGCAACTCTTAATCCGGGAATTGCTCTCGGTTATCATTCTCACAACAATTTCCAGCTTGCATACTCCAATGCAATCGAGCTGGTTGAACAGTTTACGGAGCGTGAAATGATTGTGGACTGTTCTGTTATGGGCATGGGCAAAGGCGCAGGAAACGCCGCAACCGAGCTGATGGCATTGTATTTGAACAACAATATGGACTCAGACTACGATATAAGCCAGATCCTTGAAATCGCCGACACCTATATCGAGAAGGAAAAAAAGAAAAATCCATGGGGATATTCTCTCAAGTACTATATTGCTGCGTCAAACTACTGTCACCATCAATATGTATCATTTCTTCTGGATAAGAAAACCCTTTCCATAAAATCGATAAACGAAATCATCTCCGCCATTTCCCCGGAAAAAAAGACGCAGTATGACGAGCAGTATATCATTAAGCTTTACAGGGAATATCAGGAGAACAGAATTGAGGACAGCGGTTCCTTTGAGCGACTGAAAGGTATGCTCAAAGGAAAGCCTGTATTGATTGTTGCCCCCGGCAGCAGCCTTATCAGCGAAAAAGAATGCGTTGAACAATATATCGCACAAAATTCCCCGTTCATTATCAGCGTCAACCATTTTTCCGAGTTGTTCAGCTCCGATGCAGTATTTGTGAGCAATCACAAGAGATACAGCCAGATTGCGTTAAGAATAAAGCAGCACCCTACCGATGCGCATATTATTGCAACGTCAAATATAAATCCGACTACCCTGAATATTGACATTATGCTGAACTATTCGGGCTTGCTCGTGCAGTCGGACAATGATGTTGCGGACAATGCGGTACTGATGCTTATCAACGCTCTGATAAAAATCGGTATATCTTCGGTGACACTTGCCGGATTTGACGGATATAAGGAGAACGGAAGCAACTACTTTGACGAGGGTTGGGATTTCATGGGCAGTCCGTGGGAAAGAAACAAGAAGATTTCAGAGGTTGTCAATGAATTCAAAGAGAAAATCGATATCAGATTTCTCACCCCGACACTTTATCAATAAGAACGGAGATTTATTATGCAGTACGAATTGGTCCTGTTTGACCTTGACGGCACCTTAATGGATACGTCAATAGGCGTGATTAAGACAATAGATTATATCATCGACAAGTTCCGACTTCCGGAGCTTGACGAAAAAGCGAAGCAAAGCTTTATCGGACCGCCTGTACAGAATTCTTTCCGGACGCACTATAATTGCTCCGAGGAACGGGCATGGGAGCTTGCCACCGCATGGCGCAATGCATATAAGGATATTTTCCTGCTTGACGCCGCCGCCTATGACGGCATATACGAATTGCTGGAATATCTGCGTAAATGCGGCATAAAAACAGCGGTTGCCACAAACAAGAGAGAGGACTACACCAAAAAACTTCTTGAACATTTCTCGTTTACTCCGCTGTTCGACTGCATAATCGGGTCTGACCTTGACGGAAAGAGAACCAAACCCGACATGATACGGCTCGGCATGGAGCAATGCGGAGTGGCTGAGCCTGCTCATTGCCTTATGATCGGCGATACTATGGGAGACTGCAACGCCGCACGCGAAGTCGGTGCGGACTTCCTCGGCGTAACCTTCGGCTTTGGCTTCAAGCCGGGTGCGGATAACGGCGGCATAAAGACCGCAGACAGCTGCGCAGAAATCCGCAATATTATTGAAAGAACGGTGTAATAACAGCGATTTTCTCTTTTATTACGCAGTAAGCCGCCAATTATTAACGAACGGAGATATTATTGGAATGAAGCGATGCATAATTTTCTTTTTCTATGATAAAGACGGGATAGTCGACAGGTATATTTTCAATATGCTCGACGATTTGAAATCCTGCGCCGAACGCGTCGTGTTCGTATGCAACGGCAAGCTTGCGCCGCAAAGCCGGGACAAGCTTGAGCCGTACCGTTTTGATATCATCACCCGAGAGAATACCGGAATGGATGTCTGGGCATATAAAGAGGCGTTGGAATATCTCGGCTGGGACGTCATCGGCACATTTGACGAACTTGTGCTGATGAATTACACGATATACCCGACAGCATATACCTTCAAGAATATGTTTGATGAAATGGACGGAGAAAACGTTGACTTTTGGGGCGCAACACAGTACTTTGCCGGCATGACAGCCGTTGCCGGAGCGGTTCCCGACCATATCCAATCCCATTTTATCGCCGTGCGTAAAGCCATGCTGAAAAGCGTCGAGTTCAAATCATACTGGACAAATATGCCTGAGATAAAAACTTACAAAGACTCTGTGGGATACCACGAGAGCAAATTCACAAAGCGTTTCTCGGAATACGGCTTCAGGTATAAAATATACGCTCCGTGCGAGGAGCTTCGTGGCATAACCGACTGCCCGCCTTATTGGAACATGAGATATGTTCTTGATAATACAAAGCTTCCGTTCATCAAACGAAAAACCTTTTATTCTCCTCCGTATGACGGAGTTCTTTCCAAATCCTACGGAGAAGCGGCGTCTGACGCATTCGCCCGTTTGAAGCAGTACGAGGGATATGATTCGGACGCAATATGGGAAAACATTCTCCGCACCGCAAGCTTGTCGGATATAAAGAACGCCATGCAGCTTAACCGCATTCTTCCGGCGGCAAGGAATACCGGCGGCAATACAATAAATTCCCGCATTGGAGTTATGCTGTATTCTCCCGATTTTGCTCATGCGGATTTATTCGGACATTATTTCGGCTCTCTGCCGGAAACCGCCGAAATACACATCTTCTCGCCGCAGGAGCCGACTCCCGTGATGTTATCCGCATTGACGGGGTTTAGCCGCAAATATCATAAAATTGATTCCAAAGACAATCCCGCCGCAGAAATATTGGACTGCCTTAAAGAATCCGACGGGGAGTATGAATATATCCTTTCGCTCAGAATGGACATAACCTCCATAGAAAGCCGTACCGCTGCGCAGAAAGCCTTTGACTCTCTGCTGATAAGCAGAAATTTTGTGGAGAATGTAATAAATGAATTCCAAAGCGAGCCGAGATTGGGAATGCTGTTCCCGCCTACCTCTTATACAAGAATGGACAGCGTCAATTTATGCAGAGAATGGACGGACAATAAGAATACAATCATAGAAACCGCAAAATTTCTTAATCTTCCAATTGACGAGCAGACAGAACCTCCCGCACCCTATCACGGTATGTATTGGTGTACAGGCAAAGCCATGCATGATATGCTTGAAATAAGGAGCGGTCTTCCGAAAAAGTTATGCGGCAAAGAAAGCGGCGGAAGGTTCAGCCTTTGCGACTCGCTCATGAGCCTTTTGGCTCAGAAGGCAGGGTTTTATTCTTCATGGCTTTTCAGTGAAGAAGCTGCCGCAATCGAGATCACAAATTTGTATTTCTTCCTTAACAAGCTTATAAATTGCGCTGTGTCGGATAATAAAATGACAATCTGGCAGATTGCAAACAGGATCAGCGCAGGACAGTCCGCCCTTAATCAAAAATAAATCCGTTCAATAACGGCAGGCTGAATTTTTTCGGAAAGGTTGTTGAAAAAAATGTATATTCCCTTTGTATTCAGTATGTCCACATTCAATGAAGCGCCATATCTGTGGTGGTTTTATAAGGGCATGGATATGTGCATAAAAAACAAATCACCGATTATTGCACAGGAGATTTATCTGAAAAAATCCCCGGCAGAATTTGCCAAGTCGGGAAGAAAAGAAGCGTTTGACAAAACAACGGTAGATTTCAGATTTCAATATCCGCTGCCGCAAAACGGAAGCTGGAAAAAACTTGACGGATATCCGATACCTGATGTGCTGATTGAAAGGCTGATAAAAGAAAAGGGCTCTGTCGGAGACGCATTCTGCTATCTGCTCACAAACACATATCAGCCGCTGGTGGGGCTGCTCGAAGGGTATATCGAGGATATCCGCAGAAAATACAATTGCGAGATAAACGGCTTCCTGACGCTTATGCACAACCCCAGTCTTCAGGCTGCGGCGGACAAGTACGGCATTCCCGTTCTGCACATTGAGCAGGGAGCGTTCAGAGAACCCGTGTATATCAAGACCGCTTATCTGGATACAGAAAATACCTTCGGAGGAAATACGCTGGAACGCCGCTGGAACAGATTTCAGGAGGAATACAGGGCAAGAAAGTTCCCGACGCTCACAAAGCGCGAAATTCTCGCTGTGCTGCTGGAAAAGGATCGGCTGTCGTATCTGGATATTCTTGATACACCTCCGACAAAGAAGCTTGGCATTGTCTTGGGTTATGCCACCTACGAACAGTTCTCCTGCTATACGCACCTGACCGACGCGGAAGTAATCTATAAAGCGCTTAAGCGGTTCGACAGGAAGGACATTGTGATAAGAAAGCACCCCGGCGACCCCTATGGCGCAACTTATCCGGCATACGGCGATATGATGGAGAAGAAAAGGACATCTGCGTTTGAGTTTATCCTCAGCTGTGAAAATATCGTCACCATGCTTTCGGGTATGGGTATCGAGGCTATGCTGCTTGGCAGAAACGCCTACACCCTGCTTAAATGCCCGTCGTGGTACGCTTCGGCTCACAGTCTTGACGAAGATCCCAAATGCGCCGACGAGCTGTTTCTCAATTTTTTTGTGTTCTGCTATCTTATCCCATACGAGTTTTTTGTTGATGTAGGTTATCTTGATTGGCGGCTTACCGACCCGTCCGAAAGGGAAATATTCGACAGACACCTCGAATTTTATTTCAGAAAAAAAGGTATCCCGTCGGAACTGCTGCTTCAGCCGGGCAGCGACAGACTGCAGCTAATGGTACAGCCGCAGAAATCGTCAAATTGATTAAAAGGAAGGGCGGATAAAGATTATATATGAAACGAGCGGCAATTTATTTTTTCTATGATGCGGACGGCGTTGTTGACAGATATGTCGAATATATTATAAAAGAGCTTCATACGGTGTCCGATTATCTGCTGGTGGTGGTAAACGGCAAGCTTCAGCCGCAGGGCCGTGAATTATTTGCGCAAATTGCAGATGACTTTTTTGTAAGGCAAAATGATTTCGACGCCCCCGCATATAAAGACGGCATAGAATACATCACATGGGAAAAGCTGATGGAGTATGACGAGCTTATTCTGTCCAGCGCTACATTTTATGGCCCTTTTCGTCCGTTCAAAGATGTGTTTTCTCAAATGGATGATATAAAATGCGATTACTGGGGAATATCCAGAGTATATCGCGATGATAACGCAAAAACATTTTTGGGAAAGAAGCTGCCATGGGGTTACAAACCTGATTATGTTTCAAGCAATTTTCATGTCTACCGTTCAAGACTGCTCCATAGCTACGAGTTTCGAAAGCATTGGACTACACTGCCGGAAATAGCTTCCTACGCCGATTCGGCAATATATCACGAAATGGCGTTTGCCGTAAAAATGGAGAATGCCGGATTCACATATGAAACATTGGATCGTGATATTCCCGCAAACGCCTGCCCCTCACCTACGGTTTCAGGCGCATACGAAATGCTTTCGCGGTATAATATCCCGTTTTTAAGAAGAAAGGCCATTTTTGACCCCAACGGTTCAAGCTTTGATTACGGACCGCTTGTCCCGAGAAAGGCGCTTGACTATATCAGCTCGCATACAGACTATGACGTTGGCATGATATGGGAAAATCAGCTGCGCACAAATACGCTTTACGATCTGAAAAACTGGGTCGGACTGCACCGTATTATTTCTGCCGATGTTAATGCCTGCGCCGAGAAACCTCAAATAAGCTTCGCTGTGCTGTTTTACCTGAAAGATAAAAACAGGCTCGGCGAATGCGCCGAATATCTCGGTTCGATTCCGTCGGGAACTCACGTTCTGCTGATGTGCGGCAGCAAGGAGCTATTGAACGAAATAAAAAGCGAGAGCGTATTTGAGCGCTTTGATATCGACGCAGCGGCAGTAAACGGAAAAGCCGGAGAAGCTTCCGCCATTGCAGAGGGCGGAGCTGTCCTGAAAGCGGGCGGCTATGAAGCGGTTTGCTTTATTACGGATCCTGCCGAACGGAAAGCGCAGTTTAATGTGTCAGACGACTTGTATAATTCACAGTGCTATGAAAACGCACTGAGTTCTTCCTGTTACGTTGAAAATGTACTTCATGTGATGGAAAAGGAACCGTATGCGGGCATGCTTGTTTCTGCGTGTCCGACTCATGCGGAATATTTTAATTATGCGGGCGGCACATGGGAAAACGATGACAACTACCGCCTTACGCACGAAGCGCTTAAAAGGCTCGGCAGAAAGGTGACGTATGCAAAGGACAAGCCGCCGACAGCGCCTTACGGCGCGGCATTCTGGTTTCGCATAGCTGCGCTTGATCCTTTGTTCGATAATCCGGCAGATGAAAATGCAGAGTATATTCTTAACAATGCCGACAGCGAACATTTGGATTTTTTCAGGTATCTTTATCCGCTGATAGCTCAGTCAAACGGTTATTATTCCCTTAATATTTCCGAAACGGACAATGCCGAAACGGAGCTGCTCCACATGACATATCAGAATCAGGCGATGATACAGGCCGGTATTAAGCTTGCGAATGGGAATCCCGTCAATTTCAGGCATCTTTCTGCATTGCTTCAGCAGCGTATCAGGCAAAATGCCGCCGTGCAGCAGTCCAAGCGCGCTGCGGCTGCCAATCCCGGCTGCGGATCACAAAATCAGCCGAATAACGGCTCAAAATTCAAACGCTTTGTAAGGGCTTGTATGCCGAGGGGACTCTGGAATTTGATGCGCCGCGCCAAATGCAAAGCATTGGGTTGGGGCTATGTGGAATAAACGACCGTAGGATAATATGGAGGAAACATGAAGCTGTTGATTACGGGAGGCTCCGGTCAGCTTGGAACAGAGCTGGTAAGGCAGCTGAAGCAGGGATACTCCGTTCTCGGAAATATTCCCGAAATCCTGATGGGCGCAGAGATTTTGTCGCCGTCAAGAAAAGAACTGGATATCTGCGACAAAGACGCAGTGACGGAATATATATCCCTAAACAAACCGGACACAGTGATACATTGCGCCGCAATGTCCGATGTGGAGGGCTGCGAGGACGCTTACGAGCTTTGCGGGCTGGTGAACGGAACCGCAGTTTCTTATATAGCCTCCGCCTGCGATGCCGTTCGGGCAAAGCTGGTTTTCCTGTCATCAGACTATGTTTTTTTGGGCGATAAGGGAGAAGCATATCTGCCCGATGATTTATGCGCGCCGCTGAGTGCATATGGCAGGGGCAAGCGCCTCGGTGAGATTAATGCGCTGAAAAACTGCTCACGGACATTTGTGGTTCGTACGTCATGGCTATACGGTTTCACAGGCAAAAACTTTGTCAGAACCATTCTTCGGAAAGCGGCTTCCGGCGGTGAAATAAAGGTTGTGAACGACCAGTGCGGAAGTCCCACGAATGCCGAGGATTTGGCTTTTCATATTTTCAAGCTGGCAGTTACGGAAGATTACGGAATATATCACTGTACGGGAAAGGGCGTATGCAGCTGGTATGATTTTGCGAAGGAAATCGTAACGCTATCGGGAAAAAAATGCTCGGTTCTTCCCTGCCTTTCGTCCGAATACAAACAAAAGGCAAAACGCCCAAGCTGTTCCTCATTGGACAACGGTACGCTCGACAAGGCTGTCGGCAATGAAATGAGATTTTGGAAAGACGCACTTAACGATTATATTCAACGTTTGGAGGATTTTTTTTAATGAGCAGAATTTTGGTAACCGGCGCAGGCGGATATATCGGACGCCATGTGGTATCCGCTCTGCTGGAATTGGGACACGATGTTTATACCGCCGAGCGAGGAAACGTCTGCGTTCACCCTCAGGCTCACGCCGTTGAAGCCGACATCTTTTCCGGCGATAAGGATATTTATGAGCTGACGGGAAAGCCTGACTGCCTTATTCATATGGCTTGGATAGACGGTTTTTTGCACAACAGTCCCGCTCACTTGAAATATCTTCCGCTGCATTATCAGTTCCTTGAGGATATGCTTGAGGGCGGACTTCCGCAGTGTGCGGTAATGGGAACCATGCACGAAATAGGCTACTGGGAAGGCGCAATCACCGAGGACACTCCCGCCAATCCGCTGTCATTGTACGGTATAGCCAAAAACGCCCTGCGGCAGAGCTTCTTTTTGCTGAAAGATAAATACCCCAACGCTGTTATGCAATGGCTGAGAGCGTATTATATCTACGGTGACGATAAACATAACAAGTCAATATACGCAAAAATACTCGAAGCTGCGGAAGCGGGAAAGAAAACATTCCCGTTTACAAGCGGAAAAAATCTCTATGATTTCATCAGTGTTGAGGAGCTGGCAAAACAAATCGCCGCTTGTGCGTCGCAGCGGGAAATCGACGGAATAATCAACTGCTGCACGGGAAAGCCTGTTTCTCTCGCGGAGCAGGTTGAAGCCTTCATCAGGGATAACGGTCTTGATATAAGACTTGAATACGGCGCATTCCCCGACAGAAAATACGACTCACCCGGAGTATGGGGGGATGCGGAGAAAATCCGCAGGATAATGGAGAAGGCTAATCGCTGAGGATAGGCGGTGAATAGGCAATAAAAAGGCTTTGTATTTATTTCTTTTACGACAGGGACGGTATAGTTGACCGCTATGTACTGTATATGCTTTCGGCGCTGCGTCCGCACTGCACCGAAATATTATTTGTAAGCAACGGTCAGCTTGACGGCGAATGCAAAGAAAAGGTCGCAGGTATCGCCGATGAAATTATCCTGCGTGAAAACACCGGCTTTGATGTATGGGCATATAAAACCGCTTTGGAACGCTGCGGCCGGGAAAAGCTGTCCGAATATGACGAGGTAATCATGATGAACCACACAATCATGGGACCCGTATATCCGCTCGAAGAGGTTTTTCGCGAAATGGACGGCAGACAGGATTTGGATTTCTGGGGACTTACAGCTTACCACGGTACATCATATGACCCTTACGGCAAGTGTAAGTTCGGTTATATACCGCTGCACATTCAGTCGCACTTTATCGCGGTGAGAAACAGAATGATCACAAGTCCGCTGTTTCACGGCTATTGGGACAATATGCCGAAAATCAATTCTTACGAGGACGCTGTCTGCCGCCACGAGGCAATATTTACAAAAACCTTTGAGGATTACGGATTTCATTGGGCTGTGTATACCGATACGTCGGATATGTACAAACATGATGTATACCCGCTTATTTTTTCTCCCGTAAAAATAATCAAGGAAAAACGCTGCCCCATATTCAAGCGCCGCAGCTTCTTTCACCGGTATGACTACCTGCGCGAATATTCCTCGGCAGACCAAGGAAGGCAGCTTATGAACTTCCTTGAGGAGGAGAAGCTCTACGATACGGATATGATTTGGGAGAATATCCTGCGCACCTGTAATATGTCCGATATAATGCGCTGTCTGTGTCTGAACAGGACGCTGTCGGACAAAACATGTACAAATCCGCCCGAAACGGCTAAAACCGCATTGATAATGCATTTGTATTATGAGGAACAGTTTTCGCTGTTTTACGGGTATGCTCTTTCCATGCCGTCGGATACCGACGTGTATATAACGACGTCCTCCGAGGAAAAAAAAGAAAAGCTTCTGGATATGTTCTCCGGCGGCCCGTGGAAACGAACGGAAGTGCGCCTGGCAGAGAACCGAGGCAGAGATGTATCCGCACTTCTTGTATGCTGTGCGGATGTCGTTTCGGATTATGACCTTGTGTGCTTCGTGCATGACAAACGCTCCCACGGCGACGAGTACGGCATAATGGGCGAGAGCTTTCTGGAACATTGCTGCGACAATGTGCTTGCCGGTCCGGAATATGTCCGTAACATAATGCGCCTGTTTCAGGACGAAAAACGCATGGGACTTCTTTTTGCTCCTCCGCCCTGTGCAGCAGGATATTCACACACGATAAGCGATGAATGGTCGGCAAACAAGGAGATAGCAAAGGAACTTGCGGAGCGTCTGGAACTGACTGTTCCGATAGACTTTGATAAAGAACCGATAGCTCCTTTGGGGACAATGTTCTGGTTCAGACCCGACGCACTAAAGCTGCTGTTCGATTATGGCTGGAAATACAGCGATTTTCCCGAAGAACCGAACAAGCTGGACGGAACTGTTCTGCATGGCATTGAACGTATATATCCGTTTGCCGCACAGCAGGCAGGGTACTATCCCGTATGGTGTCAGACCGAACGTAATTCGGAGCGTTACGCATTGAACATTTACCACATGCTGCGAACAGAAAGATTATTATCCGACAGCGTGTCCTTGTCAAACATTGTAAGGCGCCGTATAAAGCGCTGCATCAAGGCAAGAGCTCCAAAAAAACTGTGGGATACGGCAAAAAAAATATACCATGCAGCCGGCGGAAAAAAATGGATAGGATAGTTTAGCGGACAAAGACATAGGAGATAACTGATGCTTGCCAAAATAAAAAAATACCGGTTCCTCTTCGAAGAGCTGGTAAAGCGCGACTTTAAGAAAAAATACAAACGCACCGTATTGGGAATGGCGTGGAGCATTCTTGCTCCGCTGCTTCAGCTCTTGATAATGAAGATCGTGTTTACGCAGTTTTTCGGAAGAAACATGGAACATTATACCACATATCTTTTCTGCGGCACAATGATATTTTCATATTTCAACGACTCAACCAATCAAGGTATGTCGTCGCTTATGAGCAACGCTTCAATTTTTACAAAGGTCAATGTTCCGAAATATTTGTTTTTGTTCTCCAAAAACGTGCAAACGCTTATCAATTTCGGGCTTACCCTGTTGGTATTCTTTGTCCTGACCGCTTTTGACGGGATAACCTTTACATGGAAGTTTTTGTTTCTTATTTATCCGATATGCTGTCAGGTACTCTTCAATATAGGCATCGGATTTATCCTGTCTGCGCTGTTTGTGTTTTTCAGGGATATTCAGTATCTGTGGTCTGTGTTTACACAGCTTTTGATGTATATGTCGGCAATATTCTATACAATCGACCAGTACAGCTATAAAATGCAATGCGCATTTTTGCTCAATCCCATTTATTTGTTCATAAGGTATTTCAGAAAAATAGTGATAGACTCCACTATACCGACGGCAGGCTTTCATCTTCTCATGTTGTTTTATGCTGTTGCCGCATTGACCGCAGGCTGTTTGATGTACAAAAAGAACAACACCAAATTCCTGTATTATGTGTAACGGAGGAATTGCTTTGAGCATTATTGAGTTAAAACAGGTTTCCATCAGATATATAACCGGTGATTTCAAGGATATAGGTCTGAAAGAATATGTGCTGCGCAAGATAAATGGCAGCTATCATGTCAGCGAATTTTGGGCGGACAAGGATATAACCTTCTCGTTGGAAAAAGGAGATATGCTCGGCATAATCGGCACAAACGGCGCAGGAAAATCCACGCTCCTTAAAGCGATTTCAGGCATTATGGAGCCTACACGCGGTTCTGTCAGACGTGAGGGAACCATTGCGGCTCTGCTGGAGCTTGCAAGCGGTTTCGACTCCGACCTGACGGTAAAGGAAAACACTTATCTTCGAGGCGCAATGCTCGGATATACAAGAAAGTTCATGGACGATACCTATAATAAAATCATTGAATTCGCCGAGCTGCAGGAGTTTGAGGACAGAACCTTCAAGCAGCTTTCTTCCGGAATGAAATCCAGACTGGCATTTTCGATTGCCTCGCTGGTTGATCCCGATATTCTGATACTTGACGAGGTGCTTTCGGTTGGCGACGGTGCTTTCCGCAAAAAAAGCGAAGCAAAGATGAAGGAAATCATAAACGGCGGGGCTACAACGATCCTTGTATCGCATTCCCTTCCGCAGGTGAGAGGAATGTGCAATAAGATACTCTGGCTCCATAAAGGCAGACAGATAGCTTTTGGCGATGATGTTCAGGGAATCTGCGACAGATACCAGCAATTCTTGAATACAGGCGAAATCGGAACTGTGCCGCTTTAATGTTGAATTAGTGAATTAAATCCTGATTAGACAACATTTTCTTCGATTTTATCCAATAAACTTGCTTTTTCGATTGACAAAATATTCTTTCTGTGATATAATCATGACAAGACAACTTGATTTCCCGCCCTAAATCGACAGGAATATCAACAGGGAAACATTTTGTTAAAACAAATTATATGAAAGGAAGAAAATGACATGGCATCATACAGAAGGTTTGCTGCTGCGCTGACTGCTGCGGCAATATTTACTGTTTCGGTCGGTGTGACATCCTATGCGGATGTTGCGACCCACGAAGAAGCAATCGATTACAGCTCCTATCTTCATGACGATCCGATCATAGTGTATCCTACGCTTGACGACGGATCGGAATACGTTCCGAATTATATTCCCGAGAACGCAGTTACTCTTGACAAAGGCAGTGCTTCAAGCTCGTATTACAATCTTGTAGACGAAGGACGCGTTTCCGGAGTAAGGAACCAGAATCCTCTGGGAACATGCTGGGCACATGCGGCTCTTGCCAGCGCCGAGTCCAACATGATCACAAAGGGATATGCAACCACCGATATCAACTATTCCGAAGCGCATCTTGCATGGTTCGGAGCAGGACCCGGTCCTACCGACTCCACCGACCCTCTCTACGGCGATTCCCGCAGTGCGGATGATATAACCGAATATGAAGTATATCAAAACGGCGGATTGTATTACGATTCAGTTGGTGCGCTTTCAAGATTGTCCGGCGCCGAAACCGAGGATAAAGTTCCGTACAGCATAGCAACCTCATATGATCATCCGGACGAGTCAACAAGATACGACAGCTATGCCACTCTTGTTGAAGCGAATGTATATGATCCGAGCGATATAACCGGAATAAAGAATTGCCTGGTTAAAAACGGTGCAATGCAGATCAGCTATTACCATAACGATTCGTATTATAACTCCTCCACAAACGCCTACTATTGCGATCAGCCGTACACCAACCATGCTGTTACTGTGGTGGGTTGGAACGATAATTACGCCGTATCCAACTTTAACTCCGACTGCCGTCCCTCAAGCAAGGGTGCGTGGATCGTTAAGAACAGCTGGGGTACTTACTGGGGAGATAACGGATATTTCTACATTTCCTATGAGGACGCTTCGTTAAGCAACTTTGTTTCATATGAAATGGAGAAGTCAAACAAATATAACAAGCTGTATCAGTATGACGGCTCATTGGGAATGGAAGCGCCGGGCAACGGTTATATCTACTACACCGGATACAACTATATGAGCAACAGCACCAGCGCCAACGTATTCACCGCAACCGCTTCCGACCAGCTTGCAGCCGTAGGATTCTATACCGCAGACGCAAGCGTAAAGTATAAGGTAACGGTATTTACCAACGTCAGCACAACTCCTTCTACCGGTAAGGCTGTTTACACCACTACCGGCACTATGACCTATGCCGGATACCACACCGTAGATATAAGCGGCGTTACTCTTACCAAGGGAAAGAAGTTCGCTGTTGCGGTGACATTGTACGGCTCTCAGGTCCACCTCTATGACAAGTACAATGCTACGTCAGGCATATCCTATTATTCGGCTACAACATCTCCCGAAAGCGCAACATCATGGACAGATTCCAAGACCGATTTAGGTGAAAGCCCCTGCATCAAGGCTTACACAAAGGCTGCATCAATGACAGCTCCTACCGGACTTAAGGCAACCGCAGGCGACAGCAAGGTAACGGTAAGCTGGACAGCTCCCTCCGGCGCAACCAAGTACGCCGTATA
>CAYRLM010000019.1:0-19305 GCA_964425035.1 uncultured Ruminococcus sp. | reverse complement strand
TGCAATAAAATTCAGAGAGGTGCCAAAATGAAAGAAATACTCGACACAGCCAAGGAAAAGATGGGAAAATGCGTGAATGCGCTTGAGAGCGAGCTTGCGACCATCCGTGCGGGTCGTGCTAATCCCAGCGTACTGGACAGGATAACCGTTGACTATTACGGCGCTGCCACTCCCATAAACCAGATGGCATCTATTTCCGTTTCAGAGGCGAGAATATTGGTTGTACAGCCGTACGACGGTTCTACTCTCAAGTCTATCGAGAAGGCTATTCAGGCGAGCGACCTCGGCATTAACCCAACAAACGACGGACGCGTACTGCGCATAGCTTTTCCGCAGCTCACCGAGGATCGCAGAAAGGAACTGTGCAAGCAGGTCAGCAAGATCTGCGAGGAAAGCAAGGTAGCTGTCCGCAATGTACGCCGCGACGCACTTGATAAGCTTAAAGCAAAGAAGAAATCCGCCGAGATAACCGAGGACGACCTCAAGGAAGCAGAGAAGAACGTGCAGAAGATTACCGACAAGTACATCGAGATGATAGACGGCGTCGGCGCAGACAAGGACAAGGAGATAATGTCTATCTGATGTCAACATCATCTGTTCCGCAGCACATCGGCATAATCATGGACGGAAACGGCAGATGGGCAAAAAAGCGAGGTCTGCCGAGAAATTTCGGACATAAGCAGGGCGCAGCGGTATTCAAGAAAACCATCAACTGGGCTCGTGAGCTGGGGGTCAGATGTGTGACTTTCTATGCTTTTTCCACCGAAAACTGGAAACGACCGGCTGATGAGATAGACGGCATAATGAATCTCCTAAGGCAGTACATCAGGGATATCCGTGAGGCTGCAAGGGAGAACATAAGGTTTATTTTCCTCGGAGATATTACGGCGCTGCCCGAAGATATAACGGCGGAGCTGCTTGATATTCAAAGCTCCACCGTTGAGAATACGGGATTTATCGCAGGAGTAGCGCTGAATTACGGCGGACGTGATGAGATAGTCAGGGCTGCGAGAATTCTGGCGCAAAAATCCTCGGACGGGGAAATATCCCCCGAAAGCATAAGCGAGGCGTCAGTCGAAGGTTTGCTTTATACCGCCGATATGCCGCCGCTTGACCTGATAATCAGACCCAGCGGGGAGCAGCGCTTGTCAAATTTCCTTATTTGGCAGGCGGCATATGCGGAGTTTGTCTTTATGGACGTTCTGTGGCCGGACTTTACAAAAAAACATCTGGAATATGCTATAAACGAGTATAACGAGCGTGATCGGCGCTTTGGCGGAGTGTAGTTTCAGAGGAAGGGCTTCTTATGATCACAAGGCTGATTTCAGCAGGTATCGGAATTGTTATCGGCGTAACGATACTGGTTGTGGACAATATCTTTGTGTATTGCGCAGCGATTTGTTTCTTATCTTTTGCCGCAGTGTGGGAGCTTACCCGTGCAATCAAATGCGAGGGGTTTGCTTTGCTGCGTTGGGCGGTTGTAATCATGGGTGCGGTATATCCGGCTGCGATCATTCTTCCGTGGTGCAAGCTTCTGGTACTTCCGCTGGCGATGGCTTATGTTATAGTTGTGGCGCTGATTATGCTGAAAAATCACAAGGAGATAAGCTTTGAAAAGGTGCTTGCGTGCGGCGCGGCAGGAGGACTTCTTCCGACCGCATTAAGCTCGATAGTGTTGCTTAGGTATTCCGAGATTGGCAATCCGTTGGGCGTATTCATGGTCTTGTTCGTGCTGTTCTGCGCATGGTTTGGCGACTCCGGAGCCTATTTTGCGGGTACATTTCTGGGAAAGCACAAGCTTTGTCCGAATATAAGCCCCAAAAAGACAGTCGAAGGTCTTATCGGCGGCGTAGTCACTGTGGGAGTTGTCACAGCTGTAACTGTCCTCATCTATAACTCGTTCGTACTCACTGAACATCAGCTCAGCTATGCGGTTCTGATACCGCTTTCTATGGCTGCCTCGCTGGTGGGAGTTGTCGGAGATTTGTCCGCTTCGGTCATTAAGCGTGAGTATAGCGTCAAGGATTTTGGCAACATTATGCCGGGACACGGAGGCGTGCTTGACCGCTTTGACAGTGTGATTATGGTAGCACCGTTTCTCTATGTCGCTATTTCCTGTTTTGGCAGCTACATTTATGCGTGACATTTTCTGCCCATTCACAAGTGTGAATGGGTGGTTTTGTTCAGAGAATAAAATAGTTTATCGGAGAATATATTAATGAAAAATATTGTAATTCTCGGCTCTACCGGCTCAATAGGAACTCAGACGCTTGACGTTTGCAGAATGCACGGCTTCGGCATAAAAGCGCTTTCCGCAGGGAGCAACACGGAGCTTCTCGAGAAGCAGGCAAGAGAATTTCACCCGGAATATGTCTGCATATTCCGGGAAAGCGCCTATTCCGATATGAAGCAGCGGCTTTCCGACACGGATATCCGGGTTGTCTGCGGTATGGACGGGCTTTGCGAGCTTGCACGTCTGGAATGCGGCATTGTTGTTAATTCCGTTGTGGGAATGGTTGGACTTCTCCCAACGCTGGAAGCCGCAAAAGCGGGAAACGATATTGCGCTCGCAAACAAGGAAACTCTTGTTGCGGGCGGCAGACTTGTGACCGACTGCGTGAAGCGGAACAATGTAAGACTGCTTCCTATTGACAGCGAGCATTCCGCTATATTTCAGTGCCTTATGGGAGCGGGGGATAACCGTCCCGAAAAAATACTTCTGACTGCCTCAGGCGGCCCTTTTTACGGAATGACAACAGACCGTCTGCGTGAAGTCACTGTGGAGCAGGCGCTCAGGCACCCCAACTGGAGCATGGGCGCAAAAATCACCATAGACAGTGCGACCCTGATGAACAAGGGGCTGGAGCTTATCGAGGCGGTACGCCTGTTCGACGTAAATCCGGAGCAGGTGGAAATAGTCGTACACAGGCAGAGTATAATACATTCTGCGGTGGAATTTGAGGACGGTGCGGTCATCGCCCAGCTTGGAACTGCGGATATGCGCATTCCGATACAGCTTGCGCTTACCTATCCGCAAAGACTGCCCTCACCGGCAAAAAAGCTTTCGCTGTTCGACGTGGGTCAGCTTACCTTCGGCAGAGCGGACGAGGACACGTTCACCTGTCTTTCCGCTGCGAAAAAGGCGGCGGCTATGGACGGTAACGCTCCCTGCATAGTTAATTCCGCAAATGAAGCTGCGGTTGCGCTGTTCCTGAAAAGGAAGATTAAATTCCTTGACATCGGTGAAGCGGTAAACGCTGCGCTGGCGTCGGTGAGGTTCATTCCGCAGCCCACTCTCGAAGATATACTGGATACCCGCACCGCTGCCGAGGAATATGTGGCGGCAAGGTTCGGGGGCTGATATTGGAGGTTTTATGCAGATAGTTATTGCAATTCTGGCATTCTGCGTCATTATAATCATTCATGAACTTGGACATTTTACCGCCGCGAAGCTGTGCGGTATTCAGGTGAACGAATTTGCGCTGGGCATGGGCCCCGTGGTGTTACGCAAAAAGGGGAAGGAAACGGAGTATGTAATCCGTTTGCTGCCCATCGGCGGTTCTGTGTCTATGGAGGGCGAAAACGACAGCAGCGACAATCCCCGTGCGTTCAACCGCAAACCGGTTTGGCAGCGAATGATTGTTATAGTTGCAGGCCCGATAATGAACCTGATACTCGGCTTTTTTGCGGCGCTTGTATATATCTGCACCGTGAGCAGCGTCGGCACTACAACCGTGAGCGTTTTCCCCGACTATTCTGTCTGCGCTGACATATTACAGTCCGGCGACCGTATAGTATCTATCGAAAACACACATGTATGGACTACCTACGATATACAGTACAAGCTGCAAAACAATTCCGGCAGGACAAACGCAGACGGAGAGCTTCTTCTTGATTTCAAGGTCATACGTGACGGGCAGACTATCGAGCTGAACGATGTTCCGTTTATGCTGGAAACAGACGAGGACGGAAACGGCAGCGTTATCTATGGCTTTTATGTCGAGCCGCTGGAGCGAAATTTCCTGACAGTTCTGGAATACAGCGGCAGGGAAGCGACCTCTATCAGCCGTATGATACTTTTCACGCTGGCGGATCTGTTCAAGGGTAAGTACGGGCTAAAGGATCTTTCCGGACCTGTCGGCACGGTAACGGTGGTATCGCAGAGCGTAAGCTACGGTCTGCCGTCGTTTATGTACCTGTTCGCTTTCATCACCGTCAATGTGGGGGTATTCAACCTGCTCCCTATTCCGGCGCTGGACGGCTGTCGGTTTCTGTTCCTTGTCATCGAGGCGATACGCCGCAAGCCGCTGAAGCCCGAGGTCGAGGGAATTATCCATCTGGTGGGCTTCGGTCTGCTGATGGCGCTTATGCTGGTGGTTACTTTCGGAGATATATCTAAGCTTATCAGCGGAGGTTTTCAGTGAGTAGAAAAAAAGTACAGGTCGGCGGACTTACGCTCGGAAACGGGCATATATACATTCAGTCAATGCTTAATGTTCCGGCGGAAAACACTGCGGAAAGCGTCGCACAGGCTGTCCGTCTGGAGAAAGCAGGCTGTGAGATAATCAGGGCGGCTGTTCCCTCGGCGGACGACGTAAAGCTTATCCCGGCGATAAAGGAAGCCGTTAATATCCCGGTTGTGGCGGATATTCATTTCGATTACAGAATTGCGCTTGCCTGTGTGGAAGCCGGAGTGGACAAAATCCGCATCAATCCGGGCAATATTGGCGGCGCAGACCGCATAAAGGCAGTGGCAGACGCCTGCCGCAGGAGGAATATTCCGATAAGGATAGGCGTAAATTCCGGCTCGCTGGAGCGTGAACTGCTGGAGAAATACGGCAAACCCACCCCGGAGGCGCTGACAGAAAGCGCGTTAAGACATGTAAAGCTGCTCAACGACTGCGACTTTGACGATATCGTCATCAGTATAAAATCCTCGGACGTAAGGCTGATGATAGCCGCATATCGGCTTCTGGCGCAGCAGGTGGAATATCCGCTGCACCTTGGAGTGACCGAGGCAGGCACAGAGCGCATGGGCATTATAAAGTCTGCGGTTGGAATAGGCTCGCTGCTGTGCGACGGAATAGGCGATACTATCAGAGTGTCGCTGACAGCCGACCCGGAAAAGGAGATATACGCCGCAAAGGATATTCTGAGCGCCTGCGGAATCGGCGGACGTCCTCAGATAGTGTCCTGTCCTACCTGCGGCAGGACGAAAATAGCTCTCATTCCGCTTGCGGAGCAGGTGGAGAAGCTGTGCGCAGACATAGACAAGCCGATAAAGGTGGCGGTAATGGGCTGCGCGGTAAACGGTCCCGGAGAAGCGAGAGAGGCTGATATAGGAATAGCCGGCGGCAGCGGCGAGGGCATACTTTTCAAAAAAGGAAAAGTGCTTCGCAAGGTGCCGGAGGACAAGCTTCTCAAAGAACTGAAAAAAGAGATAGATTTGCTTTAATACTTTGCTTCAATACTAATGAGGAAGGATTTTTTGAATGCCTGCAAAATTAAGCGAGCTGTTTGAGGATATTTCGCTGCCGGAGAGCGTCTGCGAAGGAACCGTACTTAAAATCGTATACACCGAGAACAAAAACGAGATACTTATAAATCTCGGAATGGACGAGCTATGCCCTGCCGCAGGGATAATTACCGCAGAAAACAAGATAGCTGCTGCGGCTTCCGGCGCAAAGGTGCGTATTTATCCCAGCTACCCCGAGTCGCTGTATTCTCCCGACTATGTAAGCGAGGTAACAGCGCTGCTAAAGGAAAGAAACGGCGCAGTGAACGGCTATCTTGACAACGCCGAGATAAACGACGACGGCGAAACCTGTGAGATTTCCCTTAAGCACGGCGGTCGTGACATGCTGCTCCAGATGGGTATAGACAAGTCCATTGAGCGGCTTATCGCCGGATTTTTCAAGAAGCAAATTCATGTTGTATTCGCCGGAGTTTCCGAGGTAAACATGGAAGAATACATGAAATCCGAGGAACGCCCTCCGGTTCAGGTAGTGCCGTATACTCCCGCACCCGCTCCCGCCGAGAACAAATATCAGGGCGGCGCAAAGGGCGGCAGACGAGGTTCCTCGGTTCTCAAAGAGCCGAAGGATATCAGACTTCCGTTCGAGTCGGATAAACTCGAAAGCGACGCTGTGCTGTTTTACGGCAAGGGAATAAGCGAAGCGCCCCTGCAAATGTCAGAAACCTTCGGCGAGGGCGACGAGGTAACGCTGTGGGGCGAGGTTTTCAAAACCGATGAAAAAACCTCCAGAGATGGCAATACCTTTATTTTCACGGCGTATTTCTCCGACAGGACTTCCTCCGAGATACTCAAGATTATCACCCCGACAGAAAACAGCGATATCATCAAGAGCAGCATAAAACCCGGCAAGGCGATAATAGTCAGCGGAAAGTTCGAGTTTGATACATTCGCCAAGTGTCTGAATATCCGTCCGTGGTCTATCGCCAATGTTAAAACAAAGAAGCGTACGGACAAGGCAGAGGAAAAACGAGTCGAACTTCATCTGCATACAACGATGTCCGATATGGACGCCGTTACTCCCCCTGCGGAACTTGTAAAACAGGCATACGCATGGGGACATAAGGCTGTTGCAATCACCGACCACGGAAACGTTCAGGCGTACCCCGAAGCGATGAACACCGTAGAAAAGATACGCAAGGACGGCGGCGAGTTCAAGATAATTTACGGCATGGAGGCGTATTTTGTCAACGACTCAGGCGCTCTGGTGTCCGGCTGCAATGAATGCCCGATAAACGGCGATATTATCGTTTTTGATATAGAAACCACAGGTCTTAGCCGCGACCTTGACCGCATAACCGAAATAGGCGCAGTCAAGCTGAATAATATGCAGATCGTTGACAGGTTCCAGACATTTGTTAATCCCGAAAGACCTATTCCGGCAAACATCACCGAGCTTACGGGGATAACCGATGAAATGGTGGAGGACGCTCCCTCCGAAAAGGAAGCGCTGGAACGGTTCATTGCCTTTGCCGGAAAGGGCGTGCTTGTGGCGCACAACGCTGATTTTGATACCTCGTTCATCAAAATAGCCTGTGATCGTCAGGGAATTTCCTACGATATCCGCTATGCCGATACGCTGAAGCTTTGCCGTGCCGCTTTGCCTAATCTGAAAAATCACAAGCTGGATACGGTTGCAAACGAATATAAGCTCGGCGGTTTCAATCATCATCGTGCGATCGACGATGCAGAAATGCTGGCGAAGATATTTATTTCTCTGGTAACTGTTTCCTGCAAGGGACATCAGCTGGAGAAATTCGGCGATTTCAACACGATACTCGGAAATATCGACATAAAAAAGCAGCCCACATATCATATGATAATTCTTGTAAAGAACCAAGTGGGTCTGAAAAATCTGTACAAGCTGGTATCCTACTCCAACCTGAACTATTTCTACCGCAAGCCCCGTGTGCCGCTTTCCGAGCTGCAAAAGCACCGCGAGGGACTTATCGTCGGCAGCGCCTGCGAAGCGGGAGAGCTTTTCCGTGCGATGCTTGACGGAAAGCCGCAGGAGGAAATAGAGCGTATCGCTTCCATCTACGACTATCTTGAAATACAGCCCATTGCGAACAACGAGTTTCTCGTTCGCGAGGGAAGAGTTGCCGACGACGAGGGTCTGCGTCAGCTCAACATGCGCATAGTGAAGCTGGGCGAAAAGCTTAACAAGCCGGTGGTAGCTACCTGCGACGTTCACTTCATGAACAAGGAGGACGGCATATTCCGCAAAATTCTTCAGGCCGGTCAGGGTTTCAAGGACGCCGACAATCAAGCGCCGCTCTATCTTCGCACAACCGACGAGATGCTGGAGGAATTCAGCTATCTCGGCGAGGAAAAGGCGAAGGAGATCGTTATTGCCAACACCAATGCCATCGCCGATATGGTGGAGGATATACGCCCTATTCCCAAGGGAACGTATACCCCGTCAATCGAGGGCGCAGAGCAGGAATTACAGGATCTCTGTTGGTCGAGGGCGCATGCATGGTACGGCGACGAGCTTCCCGATATAGTTGAAAAGCGCCTGCAAAAGGAGCTTGACGCAATTATCAAATACGGCTTCTCGGTACTTTACATGATAGCCCAGAAGCTGGTGAAATATTCCGAGGACAACGGCTATTTGGTTGGCTCCAGAGGCTCGGTAGGTTCGTCGTTCGTTGCGATAATGTCGGGTATCTCGGAGGTAAATCCGCTGGCACCTCATTACCGCTGCCCGAAGTGCCGTCACAACGAGTTCGTCACCGACGGCTCTGTCGGCTCAGGCTTCGACCTTCCGCAGAAAAACTGCCCGAACTGCGGCACCGACATGATCCGTGACGGTCATGATATCCCGTTTGAAACGTTCTTAGGCTTCAAGGGCGATAAAGCGCCCGATATCGACCTGAACTTCTCCGGTGAGGTTCAGGGCAAGGTACACCGCTACACAGAAGAGCTGTTCGGTAAGGATCACGTGTTTAAGGCAGGCACTATCTCCGCCGTTCAGGATAAGACCGCATATGGCTTTGTAAAGAAGTATTGCGAGGAACGCAGCATTGAGTTCAACAACGCAGAGATGGAGCGCCTTGCGATAGGCTGCACAGGCGTAAAGCGCACTACCTCACAGCACCCCGGCGGCATGGTCGTTGTACCGAACGATTATGAGGTGTACGATTTCACCCCGGTGCAGCACCCGGCAGACAAAACGGACAGCGACATGATAACCACCCACTTCGACTTCCATGCGCTGCACGACACCATATTGAAGCTGGACGAGCTTGGACACGATGTGCCGACGCTTTACAAGCACCTTGAGGATATGACCGGCATGAAAATTGCGGACGTATCCACCACCGACCGAGATATATACGACCTGTTCGTTTCAACAGAGCCTTTGGGGGTAACTCCCGAGGATATATTCGCACCCTGCGGTACTTACGGCATTCCGGAATTCGGCACGCCGTTCGCAATGCAGATGCTTCAGGACGCAAAGCCGAAAAATTTCTCCGACCTGCTCCAGATATCCGGTCTGTCACACGGTACGGACGTATGGCTCGGCAATGCGCAGGATCTGATTAAGAACGGCACCTGCACGATTTCCGAGGTTATAGGTACTCGTGACAATATCATGGTTTATCTGCTGCATAAGGGCGTAGAGCCGAGCCTTGCGTTCAAGATAATGGAGATAACCCGTAAGGGCAACGCAACCAAGCTGTTTGACGATACCATCTATCAGGCGTTCAAAGACAATAACGTCCCCGACTGGTATGTCGAGAGCTGCAAGAAGATAAAATACATGTTCCCGAAAGCCCACGCTGCGGCATATGTTACCTCTGCGGTAAAGCTGTGCTGGTTCAAGATCAACAAGCCCTGCGAATTTTACGCTGCGACGCTGACAAAGCACACGGAAAATATGGAGCTTGACGTTGTTCTGCGAGGCAAGGACGCAGTAAAGGCACGCATTAAGGAACTTCAGGGAATGCAGAATATCGGCGTTAAGGAGAAAGGAACGCTGGACGCGCTTCTGCTTGTAAACGAGATGATGTGCCGAGGTATAGGCGTACTTCCCGTAGACGCCAAGAAATCGGGCGCTGCGACTTACCGCATAGAGGACGGAAAGCTGCGTATGCCTTATCTTGCGATATCCGGCTGCGGCTCGAATGCTGCGTTCAAGCTGAAGGAGGTCATTGACGCAGGAAATTATATGTGCATTGATGATATCCAACAGCAAAGCGGACTTAACAGCACCGTTATGGACAAAATGCGTGAAATGGGCGTATTCGGAGATATACCCAACTCTGCCCAGATGTCGCTGTTTGATATGTGATTTTTTCGGCATTGTTGAAAGCTGATGTGCATAATTACCAAAAAATACACGGCTTATTGACAATGCCGCTTGTTTGTGATATACTGATAAAGTAATATGTCAGCGTGATAATATGCTACCACGCTAAAGTGGAGGGAAAGACAATTGAAAAGATATGACCTGCTCACCCCGGAGGGGACACGGGATCAGCTGTTTGACGAGTGCCTTGCCAAGCGCACCATACAGGAGAAGCTGAGAAAGATATTTACGGCTTACGGATATTCCGAGGTAATTACCCCCGGACTTGAATTTTACGATGTGTTCAACGGCAAAACGAGATATTTTCCGCCGGAAGCGATGTATAAGCTTGTTGACGGAAAGAACCGCCTGATGGTGCTTCGACCCGACAACACCATGCCGATAGCAAGACTTGCGGCAACACGTCTGCGTGAGGAAAGACTGCCGCTCAAGCTGTTCTACAACCAGAGTATATTTATGGTGAACCCCAAGAACAGCGGTCGTGATGATGAATTTACCCAGAGCGGAATAGAGATAATAGGCGGCGAGCGCACCGCAGCGGACTATGAGGCTTTGTCGCTGGCGGAGCAGGCGCTGTCCGCCATTGACGAGGATTTCACGCTGGAGATAGGCGAAAGCGGTATTTTCAGGACAGTTGTCGAGGATCTGAACCTCCCCGAGGAAAAAGCGGAGCAGATACATTCCCTTATCGAGAGCAAGAACCTTCCGGCGCTTAAGGAAGCGCTTACCGGAATGAGCGGCTCCGCTGCGGAAGCGGTGCTGGCGCTGCCGTCGCTGTTCGGCGAGAGCGAGGTTTTTGCGGCAGCCGAAAAATACATGTACAGCAAGGAACTGCGCACCAAGCTGGGCAGTCTGCGCACCACCTATGAGGCGCTTTGCTCCATGGGCTGTTCCGGCAGGATCAAGGTGGATCTTGGACTTGCACATAAAAAGAACTACTACACGGGCATACTCTTCCGGGGTTATGTTGAGGGCTACGGACTTCCGGTGCTGTCCGGCGGACGTTACGACGATCTTCTCGGCAATTTTGGCAGGAATGCCGCCGCAGTTGGCTTCGCAGTGAATGTTGAAGCCGCCGCAAAGGTATCTCTCAGAAATTCCGGTGCGCCGCTTGCAAAGCCGGCAGATGTGCTCGTATTCGGCGAGCGGGGCTGCGAGATAGCGGCACTGAAGCACTGCGGCGAGCTTATCGACAGCGGACTTACGGTGTTCAATTCCATCTTCCGCGATGCGGACGAGGCAGCACAGTACGCAAAGTCGCACGGAATAAAGCGCATGGACATAGTCGGCGCAAATTCCGCAGTCACCGTAAAGGAGGTCTGAGTATGAAGAACAAGACCATCAGGATTGCCCTGACAAAAGGCAGACTTGAAAACAAGACCGTTGACCTTCTTGACAAGATAGGCTACGATGTAACAGAGCTTCGGGAAAAGGGCAGACGGCTTATCCTATCCATTCCCGGCGAGGATATCGAGGTGGTTCTGGCAAAGGCGGCAGACGTTATCACCTATGTTGAACACGGCGTCTGCGATATCGGGGTTGTCGGCAAGGACACCATCATGGAGCATGGCGGCAAGTTCTTTGAGATAAGCGATTTGGGCTTCGGCAGGTGCAAATTTGCTCTTGCCGGCAAGAAGGGCGGCAATTTCTACGAGGGCTACGGCGTTAAGACGGTAGCCACAAAATATCCTGCGGTGACCAGAAGCTTTTTCGAAAACAAGGGCATGGACGTGGATATCGTCAAGATAGAAGGCTCGGTGGAGCTTGCTCCGCTGGTAGGGCTGGCGGACGGCATTGTCGATATAGTTGAAACCGGAACTACACTTAAAGAGAACGGTCTGGAGGTTTGGGAGGACGTTGCCCCCATTTCCGCCCGTCTTATAGTCAATACAGTCAGCATGAAGCTCAAGCAGCAGCGGATAGCTGAGATAGTCAGACAGATAGAGGAGAATTTGTGATGATAAGAATAATCAGGTCTGAAACCGAGGAGAAGCAGTTCCTTGAAGAAGTAGAAAAGAGGGCAGGTCAGGTTAATGCGGACGTTGAAAAGACAGTCCGTGCTATCCTTGATGATGTAAAGGAAAACGGCGATAAGGCAGTAAAAAGCTACACGGCAAAATTCGACTGTCCGAATGCGCAATACTACCGCATTCCGGACGAGGCCATACAGGACGCACTCACCGAGGCTAACGAGAAAAACCCCGATTTCGTGAACGCAATGCTGAATGCGGTGGAAAATATCACCGCCTTTCACACCAGACAGAAGAGAGAGGGCTTCTGCGTGACGGAGGAAAACGGCGTTATCATGGGTCAGCGCGTCCGCGGACTGGACAGAGTAGGTCTGTATGTACCCGGCGGCACGGCTGCATATCCCTCCTCCGTGCTGATGAACGCTATCCCCGCAAAGATAGCGGGCGTCAGAGAGATTATTATGGTTACTCCTCCGCTGAAAGACGGAACTGCGAACAAGGATATTCTTGTTGCCGCTGCGCTGTGCGGAGTTGACAGTATCTATCTCGCTGGCGGCGCACAGGCTGTTGCGGCGCTTGCCTACGGAACAGAGGAGATACCGAGAGTTTCAAAGATAGTAGGGCCGGGCAATATCTTTGTCGCCACCGCCAAGAAGCTGCTGTACGGCACTGTTGATATCGATATGTTCGCAGGCCCCAGCGAGATACTTGTATTTGCCGATGAAACCGCAAATCCCACATACCTCGCAGCCGACCTGATGTCGCAGGCGGAGCACGACAAGCTGGCAAGCGCCATCATGATAACCACCAGCATGGATATCGCAGTCAGGACGCAGGCTGAGATAGAGCGTCAGTCCGCATACCTTTCCAGAAAGGACATAATCGACTATTCCATGACCAACTATGGCGCAATAATCGTCACCGATGACAAGGATCACGCCATCGAGCTTGCCAACAAGCTTGCTCCGGAGCATATGGAGATAGTTGCCGAGAACCCCACCGAGTATATCGGCAAAATAGACAACGTAGGCTCTCTTTTTCTTGGGCAGTATTCACCAGAGCCGCTGGGCGATTACTATGCGGGCCCCAATCACGTTCTTCCCACCGGCGGGACGGCAAGATTTTTCTCGCCGCTCGGCGTAGACAGCTTTCTCAAGCGCTCCAGCTATATCTGCTACACAAAGGACGCACTGCTTGACGCCGCAGACGACATAATCCTTATAGCTGAACGTGAGAAGCTGACTGCGCACGCAAATTCCATCAAGGTACGCAAGGAAGGCTGAAAACCATCGGAAAGTGTATTCACAGAGGGTAAACCAGATGAACAGAACAGCAAGCATTACAAGAACTACCAAAGAAACGAATATTGAAGTCACGCTTGATCTTGACAAGGGCGGCAGCGCCGACATCAAAACAGGCATAGGCTTTCTCGACCATATGCTGACTGCGCTCGCAGTTCACGGCGGCTTTTCGCTGACAGTCAAGTGCGACGGAGATCTTTATGTTGACGGACACCACACGACCGAGGACATCGGCATCGTTATCGGACAGGCGCTCAAAGAGGCGTTGGGCGACCGTTCGGGAATTATGCGCTACGGCAGCTCGTTTATTCCTATGGACGAGTCGCTGGCGTTCTGCTCGCTGGATATCAGCGGACGTCCGTTTCTGGTGTTTGATGCGCAGTTTACCAACGAAAGGGTAGGGGAGTTCGACACCTGCCTGACAGAGGAGTTTATGAGGGCATTGGCTTTCAACGCAGGGATAACGCTGCACCTGCGCTGTGAATACGGCAGCAACGACCACCATAAGACAGAAGCTCTTTTCAAGTCGCTCGCATATGCGCTGAAAGCAGCGGTGAAGCGCAATTCCGACGGTTCGGTGATATCCACAAAGGGCGTACTGTGACGATTGAGCGCCTCATCATAGCGTTATCGAAAGGAACTACATATGATCGCAATAATAGACTACGGTGCAGGAAATCTTTTCAGCGTAAAGAATGCTCTCGACTTCCTCGGTCTGGAAAACATTATAACCGACAGCGCCGATGATCTCCGCAGCGCCGACAGGCTTATACTTCCCGGTGTGGGCGCATTTCCCGACGCAATGAGAATGCTTGGTGAAACCGGGCTTATCGGCGTTATAAAGGAGGAAGTGCAAAAAAAGCCGCTGCTGGGCATTTGTCTCGGAATGCAGATGCTGTTTGAAAAAGGATACGAGTTCGGCGAAACCGACGGACTCGGACTTATTAAGGGCAGCGTGAAGCTCATGCACCCAGAGGGGGAGCTTCCTGTGCCGCATATCGGCTGGAATTCCCTTGAAAAGAACGTACCCTGCAAGCTTCTGGACAGGTGTGCGGAGGGCGAATATGTCTATTTTGTCCACAGCTTCGCCGCAGAATGCGACAGCAGCAACGTTGCCGCATACTGCGATTACGGCATGAAGGTTCCGGCGCTGGTGTTCAGCGGAAACGTATACGGCGCACAGTTCCACCCGGAAAAGAGCGGCGACACGGGGCTTAATATACTGCGCTGTTTTGCGGGGCTTTGATATTCCGCAGCATAAAAGTTTTCTTTTACGCAATTGATACAAAAGGAGAAGCAGCATGGTAATACTTCCGGCAATAGACATAAAGGACGGAAACTGCGTCCGTCTGTTCAAGGGCGACTATAACACGGTTCAGAAGGTAGCCGACAGCTACATGGAAACCGCACGGGGCTTTGAAGCCTCCGGTGCGGAATGGGTGCATATGGTCGATCTGGACGGCGCAAAGGACGCCACCCAGCAGAACAGGGACATATTTATAGATGTGGCAAAAAACACGGGGCTTAAGGTCGAGGTAGGCGGCGGCATACGAAGTCTTGACACCGTGGAAATGTATCTGAACGCCGGTATTTCCAGGGTAATACTCGGCTCAGCCGCAGTAAAGAACCCCGAGCTTGTGAAGCTTGCCGCAAAGGAGTTCAAGGGGCGCATAGCCGTAGGTATCGACGCAAAAAAGGGTATGGTCGCCACAGAGGGCTGGCTGGAAACAAGCAGCGTAAATTACATAGATCTGGGCGTGGAGATGTGCCGTGCCGGAGTGCAGTATTTTATTTTCACCGACATAGACAAGGACGGAACTCTCTCAGGGCCCAATCAGTTCATGACAAAGAAGCTTCAGGATACTCTTGCGCCGTTTGGCGGCTGGGTAATTGCCAGCGGCGGCATACAGAATATAAGCGACATAAGAACGCTGAAAAACAACGGTATATATGGCGCTATCTGCGGCAAATCAATCTATACGGGAAGCCTTGATTTGGTTCAGGCGGTGCGTGAAGCGGAATAAACGGTTTAAGGAGTAATTATGCTTGCTAAAAGAATAATCCCCTGTCTTGACGTGCGAAACGGCAAGGTTGTAAAGGGCGTGAATTTCGAGGGAGTAAAGGACGTCGGCGACCCGGTGGAGCTTGCGATAGAGTATAACCGTCAGGGAGCGGACGAGTTGGTGTTCTATGACATAACCGCCTCCTACGAGGGCAGGGGAGTTATGCTGGACGTTGTGAAGCGCACCGCACAGCAGGTGTTCGTTCCGCTGTGCGTTGGCGGAGGTATTGCGTCCGTACAGGATTTCCGAGATACTCTCAGAGCCGGTGCGGACAAGGTTTCGGTTAATTCACAGGCTGTGAAAAATCCCAAACTCATAAGCGACGCTGCGGAAATATTCGGCAGCCAGTGCGTGGTTGTGGGAATAGACGCAAAGCGTAACGGAAAGGGCGGATATAACGTATTCATCAACGGCGGCAGGGTGGATATGGGGCTTGATCTCGGCGATTGGGTCAGGGAGATACAGGAGCGGGGCGCAGGCGAAATCTGTCTTAATTCCATCGACACAGACGGCGTTCGGGGCGGCTTTGACATTGAAATGCTGAATTTCGTGTGCAGCAGGGTGACAATTCCCGTAATCGCAAGCGGCGGCTGCGGAAGGCTTGAGCATTTCTCCGAGGTATTTGAGAAAACAAACAGTTCTGCGGCGCTGGCAGCTTCTCTGTTCCATTTTAAGGAGCTTACCGTTGACGAGGTTAAGGAGCATCTGAAGCAGCATGACATTCCTGTCAGAACCGTTGTGAGGAGCTGAAATGGGACTTTTTGCAGCTAAACCGAGCGCAAATGCACAGAAAATAATCGACTGGCTCGGCTGTCCCTGCGAATATTTTCCGGCAGGGAAGCCCGCACAGCTTATTCAGTCTGCATACGAGGAGGCATTTGCGCGGCGTGAAATGGACGGGATAACCCCTGTCATCATTGTTGCCGACGACGTACTTTCAGAGCAGCTGGACATGGTAAAGGAACAATTCCTCCCCGGCGAGAGCATTCGGCAGTATCGCAGCCGCATACTTAACGGAGTGCTGCCTGACGCACGGCAGTGGTTCACACAGAAGCTGTCCGAAATGAAAGAAAGTCTCGGTGAATACTGGAACGAGATCACCGCCGACACCGGAAACGCAGGAGGGAGCATAAATAAGCTTTCTGGCTTTATCGATCAGGGAAACAAGCGCTGCCGTGAAACGGTGCTTGCGAAAATACCCGCTGCTGATCCTTGGGAAATATTTGCGTGGCTGCCTTTTGGCGGCTGGAATGAATGTCCCGATACGGAGGTCATGATATCGGTCAGCCGTTACTGGCATGAAAAATATCATGCATTTCCTGCGGTTATAGCACACGATGTTCTGGAATTTGCGGCAGTCCCCGTTCCCGACCGCAGCGCAGCCGTAGGTCTGGCACTGGAACAGTACGCTTTTTGCGGCGATATAGTGGATCAGGGCTTTCAGGAACTGTGTGTGCTTGCCGATACACTGACAAAATCTTCCGTTTGGTATTTCTGGTGGGATTAGGACTTGAAATTTTTCACAATATATGCTATACTATTATGTGGAAGTGAAAGGAACACATAAACCTTATGGGCAATGCCCGGAAAATGGTGATGACATGGAAATTAAATTTCTAGACGGTTTCGACGATGATACGATAAAAGAAAATGCAATTCGCATAACTGTGGTTTGCATAATGAACGGAAAAGTATTGTATATCAAGAGGCGCGGCAAGGTCACGCTGGAGCTTCCCTCAATAGAAAAGGCAGCGGGCGAGCTTCCGCCGGCGGCGATTGATCGTCTGCTGAAAAATAACCTCAACACATCTTCCGAGCGCCCTGTGGAGCTGGTGTGCTCATATAGTTGCTCCGAGGACGCTTCGGAATACGGAATGCTCTACTATGCGGACATTACCTCAATGCGTACGCTGAACGATCCGGAGCTTTGCGGCAGCTATTTCCTTGATCAGCCTCCTCAGGATCTCAAAAAGTGGAGCAACCCCGAGAAAGACCCGATGCTCCTTGATAAGGTCATGGAATTTGTAAAGTCAAAATAAACGGTGTAATATGGACGTAAAAAAATATTTCAAGAAATCCGGACTTATTCCGGCGATAATCACAGACGCAGAAAACGGCGAGGTTTTGATGCTTGCCTATATGAACGAGGAAAGCCTGCAAAAAACGCTCGAAACCGGCTATACATGGTTCTGGAGCCGTTCGCGGCAGGAGCTGTGGAATAAGGGCGCTACCTCCGGACACTTCCAAAAGGTAGTAGAGATGTACAGCGACTGCGATGATGACACGCTGCTGATAAAGGTCATTCAGACAGGTGCTGCATGCCACACGGGAAACCGCAGCTGCTTCTTTAACAGGATAAAGTGATGAAGCTGCTTTACGGAACGGGCAACCCGGCAAAGCTTAAACATATGCAAAAAAAACTTGCCCCGTTGGGAATAGAAATAATCGGGCTCAATGACATGGAAAAAAGCGCGCCGAGTGTGTACGAGAGCGGCAGCAGTCCTCTTGAAAACGCGCGGATAAAAGCGCTTGCATATTTTCGGTTTTATGGTGTTCCGGTTTTTTCCTGCGACAGCGGATTGTATTTTGACAATGTTCCAAATGAAATTCAACCCGGGGTTCATGTTCGGAATGTGGGCGGAAAGACGCTTACCGATAGGGAAATGGTGGAATATTACAGTTCTCTTGCGGAGAAATACGGCAGACTGACCGCACGGTATAAGAACGCCGTATGCCTTGTGCTTTCCGAAGAAAGAATTTTCGAGAGCATGGACGACAGCCTTTCGGGAAATCCGTTTTACATTGTGTCAAAGCCGCATGAAAAGCGGTTCGAGGCGGGTTTCCCTTTGGACAGCCTGTCGGTGCATATTCCGACGGGAAAGTATTATTACGACCTTTCCGCAGAAGAAAAAAATTATTCCGTGGACAATGAGCATGATGGCTTTGTAAATTTTTTTGAAAATGCACTGAATAAATTTCAGCAATAGATTATGGAGGATTATTATGACAGACGCATTTAAGGATATGTATGATGTGGTTGTTGACCGCAGAGCGAACCCGCAGGAGGGTTCATACACCTGTTATCTTTTTGACAAGGGGATTGATAAAATACTCAAGAAGTGCGGCGAGGAATGCACCGAAATGGTAATCGCCGCAAAAAACAACGACAAGGAAGAGCTTGCAAACGAGATAAACGACCTGCTTTATCACATGATTGTCATGATGGTTGAGCAAGGGGTTACCGTTGAGGATATCGAGAAAATAATGATCGAGCGCAGCAAGAAAATAGGCAATCTCAAGCAGTTCCATGTAAGCGACCACAACACTTGATATGGAAATAACAAGACTGACTGATATTTTCGGCAATGACATTTATGCGCTTGCGCTTATCACAACCAAGAATTTTGACTCCGCAAAGGAGATATATGTCCGTATCACGACAAAATGCGGCGAATATCCCGAAAGCGCCGAGCTTGTGAATTTCATTGAAGCCGAATATCCTCTGTGCCAAAAAGCGGAATGCAATGATTCTGCCGTCACTCTTACCGGAGTTGAACTTGACATCAAAAAGCAGGCTCTGCTTGAAACCGTATTGCAGAAGCCTTTTATAGTGCGCAGCATTATACATATGTATTGGGAAAACGACCTTGAGACCGAGGAGATCGCAGGAATTATCGGCGAAAGCGCCAAATATGTGCGCTCGGTCATCGAGGAGCTTTCCGACTCCCTATGCACGGCGCTGGATAAAAGCTACAAGGATATCTGTGTGAAAATCAACGCAGACGACAAGCTGAAGGCTTATGTTATCCGTAGCGTAAACTCCGGAAACAAACGGCAGTTTGAGGTCAGGGAGGACGCCGTTCCCGTTCACCGTTGGACGCGCAACCAAAAAATTGCGGTATACATTGCGGCGGCTGTTATCGCTGTGTCATTATGCATAGTTATTCCTCTGATGGAGAGCTACTATAACATGCGTAAGGAGGAGGGCTTCAGCGAATTTGAGAACGTACGCTCCGAAGAGGTGTTCCGCTTTACCGCAGAAGCAGCGGGAGAGGAGTAGCTGCCTTAGTTACCGCAACGCATAAAAAATTTCAAAAATATATTGCTTTTTTCGGAGAAATGC